>CAZPTO010000333.1:0-4529 GCA_964589155.1 uncultured Bacteroidaceae bacterium
ATGGCGGCTGGCGTTCCAAACCCACTGGCCCCTTCAATGAGAAAAGGAAAGGCCCATCCCACGATCATCAGCTGTGCCACTTTGTTCTCAGACACAGTATTCAGCCACTGTTTAATCACAGACAAAGCTCCCGTAGATTCCATCGTTTTAAAAAGGAAGATGGCACCCCCGATGATCAAAATAGGTGTCCAGGCAAGCAGGAGTCCGCTGATTACATTGGCATGGACCTCGCGAGGCTCAAAACGGAACGCAAAGAGTACGATGAAATAAAGAACCAGGGCTGACAGGGGGAGCGCCCTTTGCGACGGAACGCTCCTTCTTTTTACCATTAACCAGATCAGGAAGAGAACCGGGACAATGGAAAGAATGGTATTAAGCATTGATCAGTTCATTTTCACTTTTCCCGGTTTCAAGATATTCCTTAATATTTGAAAATGTCGTTTGTGCAATGTTATTCACCGCTTCCCTGGTAAAAAATGCCTGGTGAGAAGTGATCAGCACATTCGGAAAGGTCTGAAGCCTCACAAACTGATCATCCTGAATGACAGTCTCACTCAGGTCTTCAAAGAATAATTTCTCTTCCTCCTCGTACACATCGAGTCCGAGGTATCCTACCTTTCCTGATTTCAGTCCGTTGATCACCGCAACACTGTCGATGAGTTTTCCCCTGCTCGTATTTACGATCATTACATTGTCCTTCATGCTGCTGATGGCGTAGTCATTAATGATATGGTACGTTTCATGGTTCAGCGGACAGTGCAGGCTGATGACATCACTGTTGGCATAGAGTTCCTGCAGTCCGACATATTCCAGACCATCCTCTTCCAGTTTCTTATTCGGAAATTTATCGTATGCCAGCACCTTGCAATTAAATCCTTTGACCAGGTTGATAAAGATCTGGCCAATTTTACCTGTGCCGATGACCCCGACCGTTTTTTCATTCAGATCAAATCCCAGCAAACCATCCAGGGCAAAATTTCCGTCCCTGACCCGCGAGTAGGCCTTATGAAATTTACGGTTCAGGGAAAGGATCAATCCCAGCGTATGTTCAGCAACCGCATAGGGCGAGTAGGCCGGGACGCGCACAACGCCAATACCTTTTTCGTATGCTTTTTTTACATCTACATTATTGAACCCGGCACAGCGCAGCGCGATCAGTTTCACCCCGTTTTCTTTCAGCATTTCTATTACGGGAGCCTGCAAACTATCGTTCACAAAAACACATATGGCATCGAATCCTTTTGCCAGGGGTACCGTTTTTTCATACATACGTGATTCGAAGTATGAAAGCTCAAAATTGAAATCCTTGTTCACCTCGCTAAAGCTATCCAGTACCCATTTCTTTGAGCTGAATACGGCCACTTTAATGGGTGCTTTCTCAGGTTCTTCTTTCATCATAATATTTTCGGAATTATTGTTTCTGTTTCAAGCTGCACATATACAAAAAAAAATGGACCATGTACCACTGTTTACAACCAAAAACAATGATAAATGTTAACAGAATTTCTGATTATTGGGCCGGCCTCCGATATATCTGCTTTAAATTTGTTCCTACAATAGAAATCAACAAGCCACGAATCATTGTCTTTTATTGTTCGTGATTTGATCCGGTGGTGCCTTCTTATTATCCCCAGGAATATTTGTTTTCTAGTTAATTACTAACCAATATTGTTTAATTTCATCGGTCAGCAATGGATCACAGATCATCGGCTTACTTACCAATATTAACATAAAGAATACGCATATGTGGAGGTTACGGATCATCTCAGGTGGAATTATCACCATGATATTTTGTACACATTTTTTAATGGCCCGGGAAAATGAACGCATGGATCAGCTGTGGGGTGAGCAGGAATATGCTGTATTTGAATCAGATTCTCTCCGTGGTGAATTGTTCCGGGATGGTAATTATGCAATGTTCATTCACTGGGGTCTTTACTCAAATATTGCCAACAGATATAAAGGGAAGACCTATTACGGAATAGCGGAATGGATCATGAGCTCCAGTCGGGCAGATATACCGGTAGAAGAATACAAGCACCTGGCAAAGGAATTTAATCCTGTGGATTTCGACGCGGAAAGAATCGTGCAGCTCGCAAAAAGAGCGGGGATGAAGTATATCATTATTACCAGCAAACATCACGATGGTTTCGCTATGTATGATTCTGAAGTGAGTGATTTCAACATCGTCGATGCTACACCATTTGGAAGAGATCCGATGAAAGAGCTGGCAGAGGCCTGTAAAAAGGAAAATATCGGTTTCGGATTCTATTATTCTCAGAACCAGGACTGGACTGCCCCGGGAGGAAAACGAGGACCTGTAACCAATGCTTCCGGAGATACCATTTCTTTTGATGAATATTTTTATGGTAAGTGCCTTCCCCAGGTGCATGAAATTACCACCCACTATGGAGATATGGTACTTATCTGGTTTGATACGCCGGGAGGAATGCCGAAGAAATATGCAGTGGAGCTCGTTGAACTCGTTCATAACAACCAACCCAAAGCATTTGTTTCAGGACGGGTTGGACATGGGCTGGGTGATTACAGAACGCTGGGCGACATGGAGGTTCCGCATGTAAATGTAGAAGGACTCTGGGAGGCGGTTGATGTTACAAATGACTCCTGGGGCTACGCCTGGTATGATGAAAACTGGAAATCCCCAAAAGAGATCCTGGAAAGACTTATTTCCACAGTGGCCAGGGGGGGTACCTATATGCTGAATGTTGGTCCTGACGGGAAAGGAAACGTCCCCGGTTTTGCGATCAGGTCCCTGGAGGCCTCGGGAAAATGGCTTTCGGCTTATCCTCAGGTTGTTTATGGGGCCGGCGCCTCCCCGTGGCTGCATGCCCTTCCCTGGGGTGATGTTACTATAAATAACGATCAGCTTTATCTTTCAGTTTATGAATATCCCCGAAACGGAAAGTTATATCTCCCGGGACTTAAGAATGAGATTATCTCAGCGAAATTGCTGAATGCAGGGAACACATTGGAGCTGAACTATTCAAAAGAGAACGGGGATCTCCTGTTGGATTTACCATTTCAGCAGCCTGAAGATTATATTTCCGTGATCGAACTTACAATAGACGGAGCAGCCATGGTTGATCATACACCAGCGTTGGACCCATTCATATCTACGGAATTAACGACCCATTTTGCCGATCCAACAAATTGTAAGATTGAGAATAAGCGTTGGATGGAAAAGTTTGGAGAATGGAAAGTACAGCACGTGGTTCACGATTGGAAAGAAGGAAGTAAAGCCACCTGGGAGATCAAGGTATTCAAGCCAGGGGTTTATTTTGTCGAACTGAACTATGCAGGGGCAGGCAGGTTGGTTTGGTCGGTTGAATCAGACGAGGGGGCATTTATTCAGAATCAGCAGAATGCATCGCATATTTACTCAACCTATCCGATGGGGTGGATGCAATTTGACAAGCCTGGAATACATAAGATCAGCGTTTCCCTCGTGGATGGAGATCCGGACACTTCAGAGTTGGCAGGGATCCGTTTCACTCCCATTTCTTTTGGCGGACAGCAGTAGAAACATCGCATACATACTGTCTAAATAAGGACTTCGGGTACAGGTTCAAAAAATTAAAATATCAGAGAAGCGTCCATCGCTCTCGCTATTCATTCTTCACGCACCTGATGGAAAATCCAGTGTTCTTCCCTGCTGAATATTCCCTGAAAGAACTCCTGTAATGAGACAATTCACGATAATAAGCAAAGTCTTCGTTCTTTTCAACCGTGGTCCAATATCCGGCCCTAAATCCCAGGATTGGACCTTCGGTTGAACCTGAAGGAAGACCATTAAAACCAGATTCATTGGTGGCATCCTCATTTCCCCAACGCCAATCACTGCCGGTTGATTTTAATTTTGAACCCGCAATATCTTCACCTCCGAGTCCATGGATTAATATCTCCCAATCCTGGGGCAACGGAACATGCCATCCTTCCGGACAAATATTCCTGCTATCAACTGCTGCCCACCAGTTATATAAAGCGCCATAAGTCTCACCATACATTGCTTCATTATACTGGTAGTAGGTAAATCCAGGATCAGTTGCGAGGAACATGGAGGTTGAATCAGGGTAATAACTGATGGCTTCACCGTTTGCAAAATGCTTTGTATTCAGGTTCTCGGCCATCCACCATTGATGACCGATTTTAACGGTTTTATACCTGTTTCCATCCTGATCCTGGACACTAGACGTGTCGCAGCCCATGCAATATTCCTCAACAATGATGTAATCTTTCTTCTCTACAATATCTGAACCATAGGTATTACTTACTTCCAGGGATACAGTGTAGGTTCCGGCAGTACTATAAATTTTTTCAGGATTCTGATCCGTTGAACTGTTTCCATCTCCGAAATTCCATTGCCAGCTTATTGGGTCATTGGTAGTAAGATCAGCAAACCGTATTGTATCTCCTTCCATGATGGTAGATATGTCTGCGGAAAAATCAGCGACCGGTACATTTCCTGAAACAGTAAGGGTCAGGCTGATTTCCGCTTCAGAGAAGGCTCC
>CAZPTO010000334.1:0-4528 GCA_964589155.1 uncultured Bacteroidaceae bacterium
AATATAGGATACACCACCACCGGCAACGATTCCCTCTTCGACTGCTGCGCGGGTTGCGCTCAGTGCATCGTCGAAACGGTCTTTCTTCTCTTTCATCTCAACTTCAGAAGCTGCACCCACATAGATGACAGCAACACCACCTGCAAGTTTTGCAAGACGCTCCTGCAGTTTCTCACGGTCATAATCTGAAGTAGTATTCTCAATCTGCTTGCGGATCTGGTTCACGCGTGCCTCGATCATCTTCTTTTCACCGGCACCATTCACGATGGTTGAATTTTCCTTGTCGATGGTCACTTTCTCAGCGGTTCCCAGCATATCCAGGGTAGCACCTTCCAGTTTCAGACCTTTCTCTTCTGAGATCACGGTTCCTCCTGTGAGGATCGCAATATCTTCAAGCATTTCCTTTCTCCTGTCACCAAATCCGGGAGCTTTCACTGCAGCGATCTTCAATGAACCGCGCAGTTTGTTCACTACCAGTGTGGCAAGTGCTTCACCATCCACGTCTTCGGAGATGATCAGCAACGGACGGCCATTCTGGGCTGTTGCTTCAAGAACAGGAAGCAGGTCCTTCATCGTGGAGACTTTTTTGTCATGGATCAGGATGTAAGGATTCTCCAGCACAGCTTCCATTTTCTCGGTGTCTGTAACAAAATATGGAGAAATGTATCCGCGGTCGAATTGCATTCCTTCTACCACGTCAACATAGGTATCGGAAGACTTGGATTCCTCGATGGTGATCACACCTTCTTTCTTAACCTTGGTCATGGCCTCTGCGATCATTGCACCGATTGTATTATCGTTGTTCGCAGAGATGGAAGCCACCTGCTGAATCTTGGAAGTATCGTCACCTACAGGTTTGGATTGTCCCCCAAGGTTCTTTACAACAGCTGCGACAGCTTTTTCGATACCTCTTTTCAGGTCCATCGGATTGGCTCCCGCAGTTACGTTCTTGATACCAACATTGACGATGGATTGTGCGAGTACTGTTGCGGTTGTGGTTCCGTCACCAGCATCATCATTGGTCTTGGAAGCTACTTCCTTCACCATTTGCGCACCCACATTCTCAAAAGGATCAGAAAGTTCGATCTCTTTTGCAACAGTCACACCATCCTTGGTGATCTGTGGTCCGCCAAATTTCTTTTCTAATACTACGTTTCGGCCCTTCGGTCCGAGGGTTACCTTTACTGCATTGGCCAGTGCGTCAATCCCTTTTTTCAGGTTATCACGGGCATCAATGTCAAATTTCAGCTCTTTTGCCATAATTTTTATGATTTAATTGTTCTTTCTTTAAGAAATAAATAATACGTCATTTTGAGAGATCAGTAGATAATCTTCTCCGTCGATTGCTAGTTCCTGGCCGGCATATTTTCCATAAAGAACTACGTCCCCTTTTTTGATTTCCATGGGTTCGTCTTTCTTATCTGCTCCAACCATTACCACAGTTCCTTGCTGTGGCTTTTCCTTTGCTGTTTCAGGAATAATAATACCACTCGAGGTTTTCTCTTCAGCCTCGGAAGGCTTCACGAGGATTTTCCCTGCAAGAATACGACCTTTAAGTTCTGCCATTTTTAAAAATTTTTATTGTAGTTCAACATTATCAAAATCGCTTTACAGTTATCACATTTTGTGCCAAAGGACAAATGACGGGAATTCCAGGCCTGTTCAGGACAATTTTACACAAAGTGAAATTCCTGTTCCCGGGAGGCCTGAAGGGGGTTTTAGCCTATCTTTCTGTTTATCTGATTGTTAACGATATTGTAATGCCTGACAGCCGGACAAAAAAAAGTGTCAGTATTTATGACATACTGACACTTTAAAACAGGTGTTTTTGCAACCTGTCTATTCGTTTGCGTCCGGAGTTCCTTCTTCGTCGCCGAATGATTCCGGAAGTGTAATGGGTTGCTGTGCTGCGGGATTCTGCATCACTGATTCGTCGAACTGACCCTGCATCCTGGGATCCTGGCTCTCCTCAGCTGAGGGGATGGTGATCCCGGCGAGCAGACTAAGCACGATCAGTGCTGTTCCAAGCGTCCAGGTGGCCTTTTCAAGAAAATCCGTGGTCCTGCGTACGCCCATGATCTGATTGGAAGAACTGAAGTTTGCTGCCAGTCCGCCTCCTTTTGAATTCTGAACCAGCACAATCAGCGTGGTCAGGATACAAACAATGATGATCAATACTGTAAATACAATAAACATGATCTGATGAATTATACGTTAGCGTTATTCTTTATTTTTTCAATTTGAGCTGCAAAGTAAGCACTTTTTTCCGGATATTTCAAACTTAATCGCTCGTATGCATAGATTGCTTTTGCATGAAGTCCCTGTTTCACGTAAATCTTTGCAAGTGTATCGGTTATAAAGCTATCGTCCTCCTGGACCGAGCCCTCCGAAACATCTCCCTCCAGGTTGGTCTGCTTGTCTGCTTTGATCGCCCCTGGTTCACTTTCCAGGAACCTTTCGATCAGGTTGGCAGATCGATTGGTGGTGGCAGTGTTGGAGGAATTGGTGGACGGATCAGGAAGGATTGAATCAGTTGAATTTGCACCAACGGTATCCCCGGACCTGACTGGCTCCCCGGGTCCATCATTTTCGGCTGCATCTGTTGCGTTCCCAACGGCTGCGGCATGATCAGCCAGGGGAGCATCGGCTGCGTTCCCAACGGCTGCAGCATGATCAGCCAGGGGCGTATCATCCGGAGGTACATCCGCTTCATTCTCTTCTTCTTCATCGTCCAGGGTATCAATCACGGGAACTGCTTCCGGTTCTTCAATCTCCGGCTCCTCCATTTCCGTCTCATCCTTTTCGGGAATGGGCTTGGCATCTGCATCATTGCCCGAATCTTCGTCCACGTTATTGCCCGAATCTTCGTCCGCATCGTCCAGCAGGAAAAAAGGTTCCTCATCCCCTGCCTCATCCCCGGAACTGTCAAGAAACTCCAGCTCAGTACTGCCAGGGACAGTGGTCTCAATCATGGAATCAAATGTTCCATTCACCCATTTGTACAGGTGTTCCCTGTCACTGCTGAATATAACAGCCCTGCTGAGCTCAGTGGATTCAGGGGTTTTATCCAGTTGTCCGTGCACTTTCAGGCGCAGGAACCGGGGCAACCCGAACCAGGGGTATTTTTTCACCAGCCCATCGAGTTCCTCCAGGTGTGCTTGGGTGAACTCTGCTGTCCTTATGATATCGACGAGTCTTTCTTTATCCATAACCAGGGATTATAAGCTTACCAGTTTACAAATGCTTTGTTGAAAATATCTTCCAGGATATTATCGATGATCAGTTCGATCAGTTCCTCCTCCACATCTGCAAGATTTTGCCCGGAGTCGTAATCTTCATACCGGGAAAAATTAGATTCAAACCCTGCATCTGGTTCGATATTATTAGTGTAGACAACCCTGATGGAGATGGTCAGCCTGTTCCGCGCTGCAGTCTCAGCCTGGGTAATCGCTGTGGGTTTGGTCTCATAATTCCTGATCTCACCTGAAAAAACGATATCCCCTCCGGCCGGGACCTGCTCCAGGCTGGTATTGGACTGGATCTTATCGACCAGGGCATCTGTAAACAGCTGGCTGAGCTGTGCCTGCACTACCGGTGCCCGGTTGGGAAAATACTGCACCGTAACCGTCTGGATCTCCGGACTGATGTTCACCCCGCTGAAAGAATAGTTGATGCTCATGGTTTTGCACCCCGGTATCACCAGGGATGCAATGAAAAGGAATGTGAAAAACACTCCAACCCTGCCCCGCGCTATCATTCCGGTCATGTTATTCAATTTCATACTCTTTGATCTTTCTATATAGAGTACGTTCGGATATGCCCAATTCTTGTGCAGCATACTTTCTTTTCCCCCTGTGTTTTTCCAGAGCCTTCCGAATCAACTCTATCTCCTTTTCTTCGAGCGACAATGACTCCTCCTGTATCTCTTCTGTATCCTGAATATGATCGTTTTCATTGTGGCGATGACCGGGGGACATGATCTTCTCGCGTTCAGGAAGGACATCCTCCTCCTCACCGTAAAGGTTCTTGATAATCTGCGCATTGTCATCCTGCACCGCAGATCCCACATCCCCTTTCATCATGATCTCTCCCACCAGCTTTTTGAGATCATTCATGTCCTTCTTCATATCGAAAAGGACTTTGTACAGAATTTCCCTTTCTGAATTAAATGCATCCTCGGAGATCCCCTCCTTTTGTATCAATGCAGGCAAACGCGTATCATTGTATTCAGGCAGGTAACGAAGAAGGGTGGAAGGCGTGATTTCACGATCCTTCTCAATGATAGAGAGTTGCTCGGTAATGTTCTTCAGCTGACGTACGTTGCCAGGCCATTCATATTTAAGCATTACCTGGCGTGCTTCTTCCGTAAGCACCACCGGGGGCATCCGGTAATTTTCGGCGAAATCAGTAGCAAACTTCCTGAACAAAAGCAGGATGTCATTACCCCTGTCACGCAGTGGAGTAACATTAATGGGCACCGTGTTCAGCCTGTAATACAGGTCCTCCCGGAATTTACCACTCTTAATGG
>CAZPTO010000335.1:0-4528 GCA_964589155.1 uncultured Bacteroidaceae bacterium
AATCGACAGAAAATTTAGATTAGTTAAGCAATTCATAAAAGGTTAAGGGTGATAAGAAATGTATTTAGATACAGCATACTCCGAAAAGTATACAAAAAGAGTTTTAAAAAAGTTATTAAAAAAATATGTATTGGAATGGCTGGGTTCAACAGAATTCAGATCAACTTTTAATTTAAAAGAATCTGTAGACTACTGCGGCCAGCATAAGATGGAACTAATCACCTATCATGTTGAGTCACTGATGGAAGAAAATAGGCGCTTAGAATATGTTTATGAAAAAATTTTAGAATTCAAAGATTTTAGAGATTTATTAAATTATCTATCTCCTCATCTACAAAGCTGTATTCAAAGGGAAAACCGGGAACCAGATCATTCCACGTTGCTTCCATATCTGCCAGGACGGTGTGTGGGTTTGCGCTGTTCACCCTGATCATCATATTCAGGAGCATGGAGGGCGGAAATAATGCAACTGCAAGGGGTTCGACCTCGTTGGAGAGGGGCTGGAAATGAAAATCATCCATAATTCCGATTACCTGTCCGGTGCTCCCCATGAAGCTAAGGTCCGATCCTACGATCTCCTCCTTATTGATGATATCTGCGAGGGTTTTGTTGATCAGGAAATTGGCAGTACTGTCCTGGTAGAGATCTCCCTGGTATTTTTCTGAGAAATCGCGTCCGGAAAGGATTTTGATCCCCATGGTTTGTGCAAAATTATAGTCCACTGCCGTGAAAGAGACAAGGATATCATTATCGGGATCTTTTCCCTGCCAGTGGATATTACTGGAACTGGATCCTATGCGCAGGGGTTGGTGAATGCTGGCGGTAATGTTATCGACAGCCGGATTTTTGCGCATTTCGGTTTTCAGTGTTTCATAGTGTTCTTCCAGTCCGCCGCGCAGGGGGATGGATACAAGCTGGTGTTTGTCAAAACCCAGATCGGCATTCTGCATGAAGTGGAGTTGTCTGCTGACAATGATTGCACCTGAAATGAGCAGGACAGACAGAGAGAACTGGAATACCACCAGGATCCTTCTCAGCCTGCCGCTGCCGGAACGTGTGTCGTTCTGTTGCCTGATGGCGCGGGCGGGTTGCAGGGAGGAGAGGTGAAATGCTGGGTAAAGACCGGCAAGGGTGCCGGTGAACAGGGTCACCAGCAGCAAACCGGCGAGATATTGTCCGTGGAATACCTGTGCAAGACCCACCTCTTTCCCGGAGAGGTCGTTGAATTTGTTCAGCAGCAGGACCACCAGCAACAGGGCCACGAAAGCAGATATAGCTGTCTGTACGAACGATTCATACATGTGTTGCCTGACCAGGTGCTGTTTTGAAGCGCCGTTGACCTTGCGCAGTCCGATCTCTTTTGCCCGAACGGAGGATTTGGCTGTAGACATGTTCATAAAGTTGATGCATGCGATTATCAGCACAAAAATGGCTACCGCTGAAAAGATCCAGACATACAGGATGGCCCCCGGGGACTTCCCGAAGCCGAAATAGCTGTGCAGGTGGATGCGTTGGATGGGGCTGACCTCGAAGGCAATGGTGTTTCCTTCTTTGTGCAGGTTGGTAACCTGGGTGATCTTGCTGTTGATGGTGCTGTCGGCGGTTCCTGGTACCAGCTTGACAAAGGTAAAGATCGAGTTGTTGCTCCATGTTTCGGAGTAATATGGTTGCTGTTGGGCGTAGGACCAGGGGAGCAGGATTTTTGTATACAGGACCGTGTTTTTTGGCGGGTCTTTCATGATCCCGGTGACGGTGTAAATTTCCTGGTTATTTACCTTCAGGGTTTTTCCGAGGGCATTGGATGTGCCAAAATACTTCTGCGCTATCTCTTCAGAGATCACAAGGGTATTCGGAGCATTGAGTACGGCATTGGGATCTCCCTGCAGTAATTCAAATCCGAAGATGTTGAAAAAGGATGAATCGGTGGATGCCACATCATTTTCGAAAAATTCAATATTTTCATGACTAAGGAGCAGTCCGCTTGCTCCCTTGATCCTGCACTGATCTGTGATCTCGGGGATCTCGTTTTTCCATACCGGTCCGGCAGGATGGGGTGTGACCGTCACATGGAATGGTTCAGCGTTGGAATAGAATTGGTTTTCTTCCACACGGTGAATCAGTTCATATTCGGGATGAAAACGGTCATAGCTCAGTTCGTGTTGTACCCAGAGGAGGATGAAAAGGACACATGCCATACTGAAGGAGAGCCCGAGGATATTGAATACAGTGATGCTTTTGTGTTTCAGGAGCAGGCGCAGTGCGAGTCTTATGTTGTTGCGAATCATGTTTGGAACTTTTCAGGGTTCGGTATAAAGACGAATGAAAAATAAAAACATTACACAACGGCCCGGGAAATTATCTCCCGGGCCGTCTGCCTTAACCAACTACTACTGTATGAAAAGAAACACGCTGTTTTTGTGCGATGTTGTGTTTTTGTGCGGTGATCCGTTCTTGTCTGATGATCCGTTTTAGTGCGATGTTGCGTTTTCCTTTTTTGGTCCGTTATTCTCGGATGACCCTGGCATGACCGGTGGTTCCGTCCCGGAAGTTTGCCCTGAGGATGTAGATCCCGGGTGCGAGGCCGGTGAGGCTGGCCGTGATCAGCCCGCCAGGAGTTTCCATTCCAGTTGCATGTTGGCCAGTTGCATGTTGACCAGTTGCATGCTGGCCTGTTGCATCCTGGTCCGCTGTCTGGATGTTGCGGACTGTGCGGCCGTTCATATCATACAGGCTGATCTGCGCTGCCTGCTTTCCGGTGGAGATAAACAGCTGGTCCCGGGCAGGGTTGGGGTAGACGTTCAGTTCCGGTGTGCTGGCTGTCGCATTGTGCACGTCAGCGGTTATTTCGGGCGGCATAAGCTGTTTCGTGGTGTATATGCGATATTCTCCGGGAGCCAGCGTGATCAGTCCGTTGGGATCTGTTACCTCCAGGCTGTTGCCGGAAAAGTATTCGTACCAGGTTCCTGTCGCGCTGAAGTTGGGATCCATGGATTGTTCCGTGACATCGAAGTTCCCAATGATCCGCACATCCATGTCTGCATGGTTCAGTTCGATCCGCTTGGTGGCGTAGGCAAGGTTCAGTTTATAATCTGTGGTTGCAAAGGCAGGTTCAGAAGTGCGCAGGTGAATGAGGGCCGACCATACCTGGTAGAGGCGTTCTCTTCTGCCCACTTCGAGGTAGTCCCAGCGGATGGGTTTGTTTCCTACCCGGCCGTTGTAATCGATGGAGTAGTCGTATCCCAGTTCTCCGAACTGCCAGATCATTTTCGGACCGGGGATGGTGAAGAAAAAAGCACCGGCCAGTTCCATGCGTGCCAGGGCAGTATTGAGCTCCTGGATATCGTAAGATCCGGCAGCATTGCCAAAGGCCAGGTTTTTGAACATCAGGCGTTCTTCGTCGTGGCTTTCCATGTATCCTACCAGGTGGGGATCGCTCCATCCCCGCTTTTTGTATGAGATCCAGCTGAAGTCGGATTTTCCGTTATCATGGTATCCCATGGTGGCTTCGTTGTAATTGTAATTGATATTGCCCCAGAGCAGCATGCCGTAATCTGAAAGTGCTTTTTCCTCGGCATTGTCGGCCAGGTGTTCCAGGATCACGTAAGCATCGGGATCTGCTTCCCAGATCTGGTCCGCCATTCTTTTCAGGATGGCGATCCGGGCTGCATCATAGGCACCCCCATCGCCAGGGGTATTGGTAAAACCTTTTGTAAAGTCGAACCGGTATCCGTCGATCCTGTATTCGTTGATCCAGAATGTATTGACCCGGTCGATAAAATCTTTGGTGGCCTGGCTCTCATGGTCGAAATCGTATCCCCAGGCAAAGACAGGATTGGGTGATACCACATTGTACCATGGGTTTTCGGGGGTAACTTCGAATGTTGCTTCGTTGAAGTACAACTGTACCAGCGGGGACTGGCTGTAGGAATGGTTCAGCACCATGTCCATGATCACGGCCATGCCTCTTCCGTGGGCTGAGTCGATGAATACCTGGAGGTCCTCCTTGGGTCCGTAATATTTATCGGGGGCAAAATAGAAAGAAGGGTTGTATCCCCAGCTTTCGTTGCCTTCAAATTCATTGAAAGGCATCAGTTCGATGGCGTTGATGCCCAGTTTGTCGAGGTAGTCGAGCGTGTCCGTAAGCGTTTTCCAGTCGTGCGCGGCGATGAAATCCCTGACCAGCAGTTCGTAGATGACCAGGTCTTGAATTGCAGGAGCTGTAAAAGCGGTGTTTTCCCAGGCATAGGGTTCCTGTCCGGTTTGCAGGATGCTTACGATTCCGGATGCAGTTCCGGAAGGGTAGGGTTTAAGATCCGGGTAAGTGGCGTCGCTGATCCACTTGTCATTATTCGGATCGAGAATTTTTTCGGTATAGGGGTCGGCGATATACAATTCACCGTCGACCAGGTACTGGTAGGCATATTCTGTTCCCGGCTCCAGGTTGTTGAGGGTGACCCACCAGTGTTCGTTGTCCTTGTACATCCTGGCATCGGTGCGCGGGGTCCAGTCATTGAAATCACCGATGACA
>CAZPTO010000336.1:0-4521 GCA_964589155.1 uncultured Bacteroidaceae bacterium
AAGCTTGGCAGATTGTTGGTTCCAACAATTATGGAGGCCATCGATGGAGACACCAGGAATACGGTTTTCTCATTCATACCCAATACTTCTGAATCGGCATTTTACGGCATGGTCGCCGGTATCGAGGATTATATGATCAAAGATAAGATCGACAGGATCAGGGAATCCAACGGGGACATGGATGATGATGCGCTGGCAGAGATCATTTCTGAACGCCCGAGGGTGGAGAAGGTGGCCATAAAAGACATCAAGCTTCGTACCTTCATCTCCCAGGATAAGGGGAGAAAAGACCTGGTTAACCATGTGTATGATATCACCTACGGAACCATCAGAAGAGGGATTGATAACCTGGTGATTATCGACGATTCAATTGTCCGCGGGACCACCCTGCGGGAGAGTATAATCAAAATACTCGACAGGCTGGGCCCCCGGAGGATCGTCGTGCTTTCTTCCTCGCCTCAGATCCGGTACCCGGACTGTTATGGAATTGACATGGCAAAACTGGGTGATTTCATTGCTTTCCAGGCCGCGATTGCACTGCTTAAAGAACACGGCCGGGAACACGTAATCAACGAGGTATATAAAAAGTCAGTGGCCCAGCGACATGAGCCCAAAGAGCATATTGTCAACTATGTGAAGGATATCTATAAACCGTTTACAGCACAACAGATCTCGGATAAGATCGCACAATTACTGACGTCTCATGAGATATCAGCAGAAGTGAAAATCATCTACCAGAGTATCGGGAATTTGCATGAAGCAATTCCCAATGATCTTGGGGATTGGTACTTTACAGGTGATTATCCCACACCAGGTGGAAACAAGGTGGTCAATACCTCGTTCATCAATTATATTGAAGGGATTAATTCTCGTGCTTATTGAACCTGAACCTTTTGAACAGGTCATTCAGGTAGGTATCCCTTAAGTTCAGGTTCTTAATCATCCTCAGGTGCTTCGGCACGTAATTCGATAGGTGCCTTTCCACTTTGTTTTTGTACAGATCATTTACCGTGATCATGATTCCCGTCTCTTCCACCTCTCCGAAGCTGTGGTTCATCACTGTTCCGAATGAGCGCATGGATGGGGAAAGACTCATGTAGGCATTGATCAGCGGTGGAATGGATTCTCCCAGGGCCCGTACTTCCTTGGAAAGTATTTTGTAATCCTCCATGTAATCAGACCCGGTGAAAATTGCATCCAGTTTTTTCGGATCCATCAATACCCGCAGTGGTTCCTTTGGGACCACCAATTTGTCGTGATCCGGGAAATGCTTGTTCAGGAAAAAAAGGATCATGTCGCGTGCATGCTGGTGGTAATGCAGGTACATGGTTACCTTGCCAAAGAAATATTTGATTTCCGGGTGGTCCATTACAAGGGTTCCCAATCCGTCCCAAAGGTTATCAAGGGCATATAACCCCTTCCTGCGAAGGTTGGTCGATTGATACATGGGCTGCACAAATGACCTGCCCAGCTCGATCATGTGTGGCAGGTATTCTTTTTTAAATGCCTCTGAGAAATGAAAAAGCTTGGCAGTGGCCAGCTTCACTTCACCACCCGCAGGGGAGGGCGCTTTGTTACAGATCAGGAACCGGTATCCGCCAAGGATCTCCTGCTGGTCGGGATCCCATACAATCAACTGCTTGTAGCCATTCTCACCGAAGTCGTAATCGTCCAGGTCACAGTCCTTGCCGGTTCCGCCTCCCGCTGCGCGGAAAGCTACTTCACGTAACCGTCCGATCTCCCTGAGCAGGTTGGGTGAATTGTCGCTGTCGACAATGTACAGCAGGTTACCACCTTTATTGGTTTTCCGGATGAATTTATCCTCGGTTAATTCTGACAGAAGGGTTTCTTTTCCCAGTGGAGGGATGATGCGTTTCATGTTCATGATTGTCAGCTTTGTAGGTTTACATCGTCAGGATTGTTGATCTACTGTGAATGTGGCGTTCGGATCCTGCGCCAATTCGTATGTGTATTGTTTCACTTTCTCAGCCCATGTGGCCGGTTTATGGCGTTTATCAAAAGTATGAAAGTCTATGGGTTTCCCAATGGTGATCCTGTAATGCCCCCCTTTGTGTTTAAATGTCTCGCTGGGCAGGTAGAACATCTCCAGGTTGGCTTTAATCCCCAGCTTCTTTCGCAAATTGGCAAGGTTGTAGAAAAAATTCGAACAACGTCCGGTAATGTGTATGGGAACCACAGTCCTTTTGTGTTGCACCGCTTTGGTGATAAAGCTTTTTTTCCACTCGGGATCTCTGATCACACCTTTTCTTCGTCTTGAAACCAGTCCTGCCGGAAAGGTCATCACCTGGTCGTCCGACTGGAAGATCCTGTCGATGCGTTTTACATTTTCAATCATTTGCCCGCCATGCTTGTTGATGGGTACAAACACACCATCCATATTTTTTGCACTCATCAGGATATCATTCACCAGGACCTTTACTTTGCGGTTGTAATGCTTCCCCAGTTCATGGATGAGCATCACCCCGTCAAATCCGCCCAGCGGGTGGTTGGCAACAAATATGTTCCGCCCGTCCTCCGGGAGGTTTTTCTCTCCCACCACGGATACCTCTACATTGAACATATCAATGGCTGCTGCAGCAAAGTCAAAACCTTTTTTGTGGCCATGGTGCTCCAGTATCTCGTTGATCTGGTCGAGCACCAGGGCACGGTGCAGGTACCTGTAAATGAACCCGGGAATCCATCGGGCCATTCCAGGACTCTTGCTCCTGAAAATCTCCCTGATATTAACAGGTTTGAAGTCTTCGTTCATGTTTTCGTTCTCCATATCGTTTCAGCAGGTCACGTAATACAAAAATACCAAAAATTTACCGTTTAGCGGTCAAAACTTTGAATGCCCTGTAAATGCTGCGACAACATTTGATCGGAAGAAAGTTATTAACAAAGTGGGAAAAAGTGGGGAAAATTGGAACAAAGTGGGAAAAAATCTATATTTTTACCTCTTAATGAACCCAAAGGCATGATCACATTCATCGGAGATTATACAGTCAGGCTCGATTCAAAAGGGAGACTTTCTTTCCCTGCCGCATTCAAACGGCAGATGAAGGATGCTTCTGCAGAGGGCTTTGTACTGAAGCGGGATGTGTTTGAAAATTGCCTGATCCTCTATCCTATGGAAGAATGGGACCGGCAAAATGCAATGATCAGGGAGCGGACGAATCCTTATAACAAGGAGCACGCAAAATTCCTGCGCATGTTTTATGCCGGCACAGCAGAGTGTTCCCTGGATGCAAGCAACAGGATGCTCGTACCGCGTCGGCTGCTGGAACATGCCGGGATATCCGATGAGGTAGTGCTGGCCGGTCAGTCGGGCAGGATCGAGCTTTGGGCTGCAGGAGCATATCCGGGTGTAAGCACGGCGGATGATGACTTTGCTGCCATGGCTGAGAAAATACTTGGTGGATCATCAAACGAATCGGAATAATATGGCTTACCACAGGCCAGTATTGCTGAGTGAAAGTATTGAAGGATTGAATATACAGCCAAAAGGGACTTATGTGGATCTTACTTTTGGTGGAGGGGGTCACTCCCGCCAGGTTCTTGAAAAGTTGGGAAAAAGAGGAAGACTGATCGCATTTGATCAGGACCCCGATGCAGCGCGCAATATCCAGGACGACCGCAGGCTCATCTTTGTCAGGGCAAACTTCAGGTACCTCCGGAATTTTCTCAGGTACCATGGTGTAGCGGAAGCAAATGGTATCCTCGCCGACCTGGGGATCTCCTCGCACCAGATCGACCAGCCGGACAGGGGATTTTCCTTCCGGTCCGACAGTCGACTCGATATGCGCATGGATCCTTCCTCCCGGAAATCAGCTGTTGAGGTACTCAACAAAACCCCTGAAAATGATCTGTACAGGATCTTCCGGGAATACGGTGAATTGAAGAATACCGGTTCCGTGGTACGGTCGATCCTCAAAGCGCGACAGGCAGGGGAGATCCGCACGACTGCCCAATTGGAAGAGGTCCTCGGGGACCTGGTCCCGGGTCAGACACGCTCCAAATTCCTGGCTAAGGTCTACCAGGCAATCCGGATCGAGGTCAACCGGGAGATGGAGGCACTGTCAGAGATGCTTGAGCAAACAGCCGGATGCATGGCTGAAGGAGGAAGGCTGGTGGTGATCACTTACCATTCACTGGAGGACCGGATGGTGAAGAACTATATGAAGACAGGGAATATCGCAGGAAAACTGAAAAAGGATTTTTACGGCAATCCTGAAACTTGCTGGAAACTGATCAACCGAAAAGTCATTACACCCGGCGAAGCAGAGCTGAAGGAGAACAGCAGGGCCAGGAGTGCCAAGCTAAGGATCGCAGAAAAAATTTAACAGAAGAGATGCAGCAGAAAAGATTTAACAGAAAAGATAGAGCAGCACGATACAGCAGCACGATACAGCAGCACGATACAGCAGCACGATACAGCAGCACGATAAAATAGTGAATAGATTTCGATGAGCAGGGAGCGTAAAAATATTGAATTTGAAGAGGTCAGAGAGGAAAAGGGAC
>CAZPTO010000337.1:0-4499 GCA_964589155.1 uncultured Bacteroidaceae bacterium
GATCCCCTATAACGAAACCCTTATCTACGATATTACACAGAACCAGGGGTGGTAACTGAATCAAACATAGTACTATACCAAAATATAAGTTTTCACCGTGATATGAGCCTCTCTGATCATAAGGATACCAATTAAAATAAGCAACATGAAGTTTACATACATAAGTTCTATGAAACGAATTCTTTCACTCTGCACGGCCATCGTCCTCGTGGCCGGTTGTCAGCAGGAACTTCCGGAATTTGAGGATTATGAATATACTGCTGTCTATTTCCCGTTACAGTTTCCCATACGTACCCTCTCTATGGGGGAGGAGGAAAATTACGACAACTCCATGGAAAGAGAGTTAATCTTCCATATCGCACCCAATATCGGGGGGATGTATGAGAACACGGAGTCCTGGACGGTGGATTTTGAAGTGGTAGACACCCTCGCTCACCATATAGAGAACCTTGGTGGCGATACCATCCTTCCCCTGCCGTCTTCCTATTATACGCTGACACCGTCCAACCAGGTAACCATCCCGCCCGGATCGTTCAAAGGTATGATTGAGGTACAGCTGACTGATGATTTTCTGGATGATTCGCTCGCGTATGGCAACCACTATGTTATCCCACTTCGAATCACGGGAACATCAGCCGACTCCGTACTGCGCGGTCAGTCCACCTCGGCCAGTACCAATCCCGACCCGCGCAGAGCCGCTGACTGGACCATCCCTCCCAAAGACTTTGTTTTGTTCGGGATCAAATATGTCAACCCCTACCACGGCACCTGGCTGCACCGGGGCATGGATATCATGTACGACAGTCTGGATAACCCCGTAGATACGGCCATATATCGTCAGATCTACATCGTGGATGATGAGCTATGGCAACTCAATACCCGGGGCATGGATGTGGCCCACACCGACGGCATTGCAGCCTACCGGGGCGGCGAATACCAGATGGAACTGAACATATCTGAAGACGGAAGCATCCAGGTAGACAGTGTCGCCGGATCTACCTTCACACCTGAAGGTACAGGAGAGTATATAAAAGATGGAAGCAGCTGGGGAGGAAAACCCCGGGATGTCATCTATCTATCCTACTCTTTTACAGAAGCAGATACACTTACCCACCAGGTGAATGACACACTGGTATTCAGGAACAGGGGGATTAAATTCGAGGAATTCTCGCCTGTGATCAAGTATGATTAAGAGATAATTAGCTTTTAATTAGTACCTCAAAGATATATTGAAGAGAACCTATTAAAATCAGAATGTTATGAAAAAACTATTACTATTATTCGTTTTTGTTGCCTCTGCGGGTATGATCTACTCACAGTACGAAGGATCTCCATGGTATGGAGACGGAAACCCCTGGATGTTTGGCACGGATAGTGCTGCTAACCTGAGAGTCGGTCAGGACATCATGGGAAAAAATGCCGCCTATAACGGTGTGCCGCACTCAACCTACGATATCGGGGTAGTGGACACCCTGATAAGACCTGCCGGGGATCCCAATGGGACCAAAGTTGCCGGATCTGGTGTTGTTAACAATTCGGGGACTAATGATGACTACCGGACTGTCCAGGCTAATAACAGCGGGGTTGTACTCACCTCAAGTGACCAGGATGCCATAGCAAGCCCTAATTACGGAGCCATGTTCACCTCGCACCAAAACAGGGGCGTAACAGGCAAAACCGGGGGTTGGTATCGGTATAGCTGCATTTTCGCCCAGGAAGGGAATTACAGGATGGTATTGCGCATGTGGGGAAATAACGACCCGGGATATGGAGCATGGATACGTATTTATGACAAGGCTACTATGGATCCGCTCTATCCTTGGACCAAATTCCATCCCGGGAAAAAAGGGGATGACACGGAAGGTGTCGAATATGTAGATGTGTCCACCACAGCATTTGATACAATCGTGAATAAAAATGGTGCACCGAAGGGACAAACCTGGGTCGCACTTGATGGTGCGTTCACACTGGATGGTGACGTGGTTGTGGAATATTCCGATGTGGGGCCCTCCGAAGAGTATGGCGACAATATCCGCGGAGCTGGTTCCGGTAATTTTGGTGAATTCACCTTCATGTATACGGGTCCGGCTGCTGATGAATTTGCACCTGTGGCAGAAGTCTGGAGAACACAATATGACGACATGCATGAGTTGAACCTCTCGCTCAGTGAAGATGGGACTCTTTACCTTGTAGACGATACCGTCACAATCGACGAGGCGGCCAACAACAACCTTGACATGATGGAGATGACGACAAATGACGTCTACACCAAAGTCTTAAATGACACCAATATTCTAAATGCCCAGCCGATTCGAATCGTCACAATGGATGACGCCGGAAACGGCAGGATCACGGCACCCATATCCATACAAAGAGCACTCACTGTGGATACGACACAGGGTAACACTGGTGATACCCTCTGGGTAAACACTACCAGGGCCGGATTCGTGGCACTGGTGCCTTCCAACGTCGAAGGAGATTACCTGTCATTAACAGGAGCCGTCCAGGAAGGAAATGCCGATACGATCAATGTGACCGGTGGACTTGATTCACTGGTCATCACAAATCTTACCGGTGATATGGATTGCAAATTATACCTGTTTGACACCAATTCCGGAATAGCATCCAACCCCATTGATTTTCAACTGGGTGAAGGCGGATCACCGATTGGCATTGACCAGGAAGCCATCAGGAAAGTAACCGTGGCGGCCTATAATAACCAGATCATGGTGAACCATAATGATGACGGGTTTACAACACTTCAGGTGTTTGACCTTCTTGGAAAACAGCTTATTCGTCAGAATGTGACTTCCAGGCGAATGACCATTGATGCATCGCAGCTCAATAGCGGGATCTACATCCTGCGAATGACCGGCACCAATGGTTCGGCTACTAAGAGGTTCCTGCTCAGAAAATAGAACCAATTCGAGCTTGCTTTACAGGAAAGAATGATTGATACAAAAAAGGCTGCCTTCGGGCAGCCTTTTTTTGCGGATAGCCGTCTTCTTCGCACTACCTATGCAGGAGAGTCAATAATCTGTATGGGCATCCATTCCATCTGATACCCTTTGTTCATCCAGGCAATCTCTGTTTAGCAGAAAAATATGTTAAAAGGCTGCTTACGGTGGAACCAGAGGTCCTTCTTGCATTACTTTTTGATAAACAGGAGCGGTTTGCGGTCCCGGATAGTCAAAAGATAGGTCCCGGTGCTTAGAGGTTTTATGTTCAGGATAGTATTTTTCAGCTTACCCTCCATCACGATATTGCCGAGAAAATTAATCACCGTGTAATGTAATGCCGGACTGGTATGGGGAATATGTATTACATCCCCGGCCGGGTTGGGATATACCGATATTGTGGTTGACTGCCGATCATCTGCATGAGTAGCTTCTATAACACTGATTTTTAAGTCAACCTGCACAGCATGACTCTCCCCGTATTTAGCCTCCACAACAAATGAATTTGCCCCGGCATCACCGGCAAAAGGAGTTCCGGTTAACACACCACCTTCGGAAATTCTCAGCCAGTCAGGACCCGATATTTTACCAAATATGATCTCCAGACCTTCAGGGTAGATGTATATATCCTCCCCTGTTATACTTTCTGCATAAGCACTTTCCACCCATGCATCCGGTTTGTTTAGCGGATCCTGCAGCCAGTATACTTCCGGAGTATCCCCCCTGATCCATTTGTTTACCAGGCGTGTGCAGTGCCTGTCGAACGCCGTATCGCTCACGGCATAATTGTATACCTTTATCTCTCCTACCATTCCATGAAAGTACCGGTTATCCCCACTTTCAGCGCCGGTGCCACCCAGTGCAAAAACATCGCTGTTGGAGAAATCTCCGGGTGTTAATACAGTACTTTCCAGGGTTTCTGTAGATGAGTTCCAGAACTCCAGTAATTCCTGTGTTTTATCGTATCGCAATACATAGACAACGGTTTCGCCTGTCTGTAAAGGATCGTTCACTCCGATCTTTTCTCCACCGGCATAGGCTCGTGGTTTACCATCGCTATTATAGCGGAGGCCAAAACCGTTCCTTTCCTTAACGGAGGAGTTATTTCCCATGATATCGTTCTGCTTCTCTATAATGCCATCAACTTTAAATGTTATAAAGACGGTAAGCCCGTTGTTCTTGGCCGCTAATCCTGCAAAATCAAAAAAAGAATCACTCCCTACACCGGAAAACAGTTTCATTTTGTTGGGTTCATTACCAAAGTCAACACCTGTTAATTCCGAAGCCGAAAGGCTGGTGGAGGGATAATAAACGGCTCCGACAATCGGATTGGCATGATTTTCATGACCGGAAAGATCTCTCCAGCGACTGACCAATCCTGTTTCATCACGCTCCACGCTCTCTTCGACCGATGCATCCAGGTGCTGAATGAGCATCTGTTCCGCAGGCCTGGTCCACATGGTTAACAACTGCTCCCCCTCGCTATGAATCTGCTGTTCCGACAAAGCCATATCAAAAACCTTGACCTCCCCGATCAGCCCT
>CAZPTO010000338.1:0-4498 GCA_964589155.1 uncultured Bacteroidaceae bacterium
TGAGGAAGTGACAGGCCTGTATATCAATGAGCTCATGGCGAAGAACGATTACGCGTTGCCGGATGAAGCTGGAGAGTTCGATGACTGGCTGGAAGTATATAACAGCAACCCATACGTGGTGGACCTTGGCGGTTTGCATTTCATACATGGGGAGGACGGACAGTCTGTGACGATGGTACCATATTTTTCCGGGGATACGAGCGTAGTTGAAGCTGGTGGCTTTAAACAGCTCTGGGCGGACAGGGATCCGGAGCAGGGACCATTACATCTCGATTTCAATCTGCCGGCAGCTGGTGGGGACGTTGGAATCGGACAAGTGACCAGGCAGGGAGTTACAGTCATCGACCGGCTCAGCTACGGAGCCCTTGCCGCCGATGTTGCATTCGGACGTTTTCCCGATGGGGATGACTTCCTGGGGTACTTGGACATGACCCCCGGAAATTCGAACGTGTTGCTGGGTACACTGCCGCCGGATGGTTCTCCCCAGGGGTGGAGAATCTATCCTAATCCGGCGGCGGATTACATATACATTGATTTTCGTCGAGTGCGAAATCCCGGCAAGCTCCTTTTTTATTCTACCAGTGGAACCCTGGTGCACTCATATTTACCTGATCCGGTTGGACGGATGTTGATTGATATTTCAGGACTGAATCCGGGCATCTACATATTGCGAATGCAGGGTACTGACTTTGCCGGGAAGTTATTGGTGCATTAGCGTTCAATCGTGTGCAATGATATTTACCGATTAACTGCAAAGTACGTAGATCAACTGCAAAGTACGTAGATCTACTGGAAAATACGTAGACATTTTTTTTGCGGAATACATCAGTCATCCGAAAACTCTTTCAGCAGGCTTCGGTAGGAATTGAAGATTTTGGAGCGGGAGATGAACCCGATATAGCGGTCATCTTCAGTAACGGGAAGGTTCCAGGCTTCGGTCTCCTCGAAGATCTCCAGGACCTTTTTCATGTTTTCATCTTTCCTCATAATGGCCGGTGGGATCTGCATGATCTCGGTAATATCCACTTTATCGTACAATTCAGTGTTGAAAATGATATCCCGGACATCGTTCAGGCTGATCACACCAATCAGTTCCTGTTCTTCGTTCACCACCGGGAAGATGTTCCGCCTGGATTTTGAAACAGCGTGGACCAGGTCACGGAGTTTGCCATCGACAGGGACACGTTCACAATCGTTTTCCAGTACCTCTTCCACTGTCAGCATGCTCAGCACCGCCTTGTCCTTATGGTGGGTGATCAGTTCGCCTCTTTCGGCCAGGCGCTTGGTATAGATCGATTGCCCTTCGAAACTGCGCATGGTCACAAACGCAATAGTTGCGGTAATGATCAGTGGGATAAATAATGTATATCCACCGGTGATCTCGGCAATGAGGAAGATGGCGGTCAGCGGGGCGTGCATTACCCCTGCCATCACTCCTGCCATTCCCACCAGGGCAAAATTGTTTTCTGAAATACCGGTGGCTTTAAAGAAATTGACGGCTTTGGCAACTGTTACTCCGCTCATAGCGCCGACGAACAGCGCTGGCGCAAAAATCCCCCCGACTCCCCCGCTGCCCGTGGTGAGTGCCATGGCGATGACCTTGAAGATCACCAACATCAGGAAGAAGAGGATGATCAGCAACCCATTGTCACCGATGAGATTCTGAAAGAGGGTGCCGTTGAACAGGGCGTCCGATTGCCCGGTCAGCAGGGTTTTCAGGGTAACATATCCTTCCCCGAAAAGGTGTGGCATCAAAAAGATCAGACCGCTCACAAGCAGTCCGCCGGTCAGTGTACGCACAAATGCATTCCTGATGTGTCCCATGCTGTGCTCCACCCACATGTTCATGCGGGTGAAATAGATGGAGACCAGCCCGGTGAACAATCCCAGCAGGATATAAAACGGAATGTTGCTCATAACGAACGGTTCGCTGATCGTAAAGGAGAAGACCACTTCTTCCCCCAGGAAAAAATAGGATACTGTTGCCGCCGTGACCGATGCAATCAGCAGGGGCACAATGGAAAAGGCGGTGAGGTCCAGCATCAGCACCTCGAAGGCGAAGATCAGTGCCGCAATCGGTGCCTTGAAGATCCCGGCAATGGCACCGGCGGCACCACACCCGATGAGCAGTACGATTGTCTTGTAATTCAGTTTCAGCAGGTGACCGATATTGGACCCGATGGAGGAGCCGGTCAGCACGATCGGTGCCTCAAGTCCAACGGATCCTCCCATTCCCACGGTAAGCGAACTTCCAACCATTGATGACCAGGTATTATGTGGTTTCATGTGGCCCTTGCGTTTTGAGATGGCAAACAGGATCTTGCTGACGCCATGTCCGATATCCTGCTTCAGCAGGTATTTCACAAACAGCATGGTCAGGAAGATTCCCAGAACGGGCAGCAGGAATCCCACTCCTGAATAGTCATCGGCCAGCAGCATCTCCTTGGAACGTTGTTCAACGAAGTGGGCAAGATTTTTCAATATTATCGCAGCAATGCCGGACAATAAACCGATCACCAGGCTCAATACCAGGATCAGCCTTCGCTGCTTGATGCGACGGATGTATTTCAGTAAAAGTTGCTGTATGTGCCGGTATTGTTTAAGCATGGAATTCGGGGTGCAAATGTATGCTAAAAACAATTAAAAGTAAACGAATCACGTGTCATATTTTTATATTTTAGGAATTGTTACCATCCCGCTGAAAATGAAGTTATCGGTAGATAATGTCCATGCTGTGAGTCTATGAATTTTTTGCAGCCGGGAAGAAGGACCAGTCATTGTCATGATTTTTGATCTTCAGCTCAGCCATTAAAGAATTTTTTGTAGGTTTAAGTGTACGATTAACAACACACCCAATTCAGGAGCAAACACAATACAGGAGCAGACATAAACCAGGAACAATCGCATGACAGAAACCCTGACAATCGCAGAACTGCAGACCTGGTTTGGGGACACGGAAAGTATTATTTCCGATGTCAGTGCATCCGTACGCAACCTGAAACGGATCGAAGCTGCTGCGAACAGGAAAAAGCGGCCGGCGACAGAGGATGCTTTTGGCACCTATCTGAGCAAGCACATTCGATTTACCCTTGTGGTGCAATTGTGTAAGCTTTTTGTGAACAAAGACACCGAACGCAGAAATTTCAGGAAACTGTTCAACAGGTTGAAATATGACAAGTACAACAACCGGCTGAAGCAACGGCTGAAGGAAAACAAGGGGAAAGCAGGGTTGGCAACACAGAAGGCTGCAGTGATCAGAATGGTGAATGACCTGGACCAGGAGTTGGAGAAACGCGGTGATCTTATCCACAGGTTGCGGACCCTGCGGGACCGGCTTTATGCCCACTCTGACCCGGGGCAGGTTTTGCCCGAAGTGACTGTGGATGAGCTGGACGATCTTGTGCAACTGGCGGTTACGATCTATAATGAAACCAGCGGAAGGATCTTTGGTCATCTATTTGTTCCCCGAAAGGGGGAGGACTGGGAGAACGATCCACTGCTCAAAGGTTAGATGGTGACCGGCCGGATGATCCGGATAACAGTTGCTGTGCATGCCTTGCCTGTCAGCATCATGGGTATAGGCATCCAGGACCTGTTTTTTGCGAAGACATTGTTTTCCTTACTATAACTGCATCCTGTCACGCAACCCGGCGGGCCTGAATTTCATCTTTCAGTCAGAACCATGATGAGGGTATATGAAATCACTCACTGCATATGTCATGCTTGCAGCAGTATTCATGACCGGTAAAGGTTGTGAGGAGACGCTGTTCAATAAAGACGACCTACCGGAACAGGAATATTTTTTCCTTTTCGAATACATCAATTTTGCCTGGGGCTACCAGCACAACGGATGGCTGATGGATTCCTCCGGCACTGTCAGGTATTTCCGTGTGCCAGAAAAATGGATGGTGCCCAGTACGGATGCAGCCATCGAGATTCCCGGGATCGAGAACTATGTTGCTTTGGCAGACTCTGTCATTAAAAAAGTGGACCGGAGCGTCCTGGTCAGGAAAGCACAGCTGATTGATGCAGCAGCCAAAGGGAAATTTTCGGAACCGGAGAATGTGATGGCGGATGCAGGTTCGTGGAGTTATTATGCCATGAAATATGATCCCGATCGCGAGACCTATGAACGTATCCTTTTGAAACAGGAAGGGGACTGGGAAATTGAGAATCTTTCTGAGGCCGCCATGGAACTCTGTGACTGGATGCAGGAGATCCGGGAATAAATGCAAGCCATGACAAGCATCAACTGAAAGTATCCTACCCTTTATTTATGCAATATTTTCTTTTTTACCTGAAGGTAGTGGAGATGTTTTTTAATGTTTTTAAATTGTGTGGAATTTTTCGGCAAAATGATTCATTTATGGGGCAATACATCATTGTATCATGAATCGAAGACTTTTCAGCCGGGAGATTATTTTAGGATACGATGCACCTGTTGCATAAAATGATTGCACAGCGAATTGAACTCTATCCAATAAACTAAAAAAAACAT
>CAZPTO010000339.1:0-4486 GCA_964589155.1 uncultured Bacteroidaceae bacterium
TCATTCAAAAAGAAATAACCAATGGAAGATACAACTCAGCTGATGAAATGGATATATCCCGGTCATCATTTTCCAGATTAATTGAAAAGCAAGAAAGAAAATTGCTGATTTTATTATACAGGGGAGAGGTGTTAGGGATCTGGAAGGCGATTCCTCGGTGGACAAGGTCCAGGTACTGGACAAGGTCGCGGTCAGTGTCTTTCCATATTCTTTTGTATCTTTAAATTGTGTTGAACATACCTTAAGGAAACGAAAAACATATTTTTCGATGCCTCTGAAAACGTAATGTTTTCAGGAGTTTTATCACCAAATTGTTAATCTGTCAAAGTAGAATTAGGTTACCCCAGGCTCAAAGTACTTGTGAAATGGTTTTTTGAGATATCAACAACATAGGAAGGCTGCCTGCTGGCCCTTTTTTTTTATGCCCTGTTGCGTTTGAATGCGAGGATACCCAATGCGATTGAACCCAGCGGAATATTTACCAGGTTCGTTGCTGCATGGGCGATGAGCGAAAAGGCTTTGCCTGTATCACTGTCGATACCAAACAACAACAGGCACTGGATCACAAGAAAATGCCAGGCACCGATACCGGCCTGGATGGGAAGCAAAAATGCGAGCGTGGCAACACCAAAGGTGAACACTGCAGCTGAGAAAGATAAGGCGGCGGTTGCCGGCAGTGCAAAAAAGAGGAAATAGAACATGAAAAAGCTGGTGACGTAAAAAGTCACCGAGAGGCTGAAATAGAGAAGCTTGTTCCTGACATACAGCAGTGATTTGAAGCCCTCTTTTACGTCGTGTTTGATAAGCCGGATTTTCGCCCTGAATCTTGCAAGCAGGTTGAATTTTCTTACAGCTGTAAGGATGCCAATAATGATCATGGCTGTGATGCCGGTAATAACCAGTGCTTTTGAAAGATCCATATTTTCCAGCCCCACCTCCGGGAGCTGAAGGATTGCTGCAAAAAGATCAAATTTCCAGATAACCAGTGCAGTGAAGATCAGGAACAGGATTACCAGGTCGGTGAGACGTTCCACGAGCGCGGTACCGAAGAGCTTGGCAAAGGGCACATTGTCGGTCTTGTTAACCACTCCAAGCCGTGCAATTTCGCCGCCGCGCGGGATCAACTGGTTGGTGAATGCCATGACCACATTGGCCAGGAAGAGATTGAAAATACGTGGATTGTATTTCATGGGAAGGAACAGCGACTTCCATCTGAAGGCCCGGATCGCCAGGCTTAGCAAGTTGAGTGCAAGGGAAATGAATATCCAGAACCAGTTGACTTTCCGAAATTCCCGCCACAGGTTATTCAGATCGGTGTCCCTGAAAACCCACCAGAAAAGTGCGATTCCAATGCACATGAAGAGGATGGACCGCAGAACCTTCTTTTTATCCATTATTTTTCAATAAGACCTGGATCCTTTCATTGATCTCCAACTGAAGCTTTTCAAACGATTCCCTGACTTTATCCCCCTGCTCCTCGAAGGAGTTACCAATCCGCCTTGTAATCAGATCGTAATTCTGCAGCAATGTCATGGCGATCTCCTTGCCTTCGGAAATAAATTCCTGGGTGGCCTTGGACGAAGTGGTTTTTGCATACTTCGTAGGATGCTTCAGTCCGTCGAGCAAGGTATATTTCACCTTTTTGCCGTGGGCCTGGAAGTACAGGTTGATATAGGTCTCCACCCCGAAACGGATATCCCTGATGTTTTCAAGGATCGGGACAATATCCTTTTTACGCATGGCACGCTCACCGGTCAGGCTTTTAAACGGATTGACACGGTAGTTGATCAGGGTTTCGGACGGAGAGCCCAGTACCATGTCTGCTTCACCATCTTCTGATAGGATGGGTCTGATCAGCTGATCAAAATGTTCCTTCCTGATGTTAAGTACATCCGCATCCCAGAAAAGAATGACCTCCCTTTCTGCATGTTCGACACCTACTACCATGGCATGACTTTTCCCCTGGTTTTCTTCCAACGTAACCAGGTTGATGTCAAATTCTTTTTTCAGACCAGCCAACATCTCCGGGGTCTTGTCATCCGATCCATCGTCGACCACGACAATTTCACTTCCGGGATTGAATTCATGACAGGTTCTTACCACGTATTCGATCGTGGCTTCCTCGTTGTATGCACAGATTACGATACTTACTTTTTCTTTCATGATGCAGTTTTATTTAAAAATACTGAATGTCACTCTCCTGAATATGGTATTTCCGACAGGAACAAGATCAAACGGTTCCTTGATGCCCTGCCTGTCGACAAGCCACACCTTGACAAACACCACGGGTGACTCCCATGGCATATCCGGATCTTCTCCCGCCGGCCTGAATTCAAAGGGTCCGCCGGGATCGAGCCGGTAGTCCCATGCCTGCGTGTCTTCCGCTGTGATCCTGTACCGGTGGAACCCACTGTTGTAATGTTCCTTTACCGGCACAATATCATGATCGAAGGGCAGAGCATAAACCAATGCCCCTCTTTTTATGTAGATGCCAGCATCCTGCACTGATTTTGACGCAGGCTGACCGATTTTCTGTACCTCAAAATGAAGGATCATTTGTACACGGTCTCCTTTTTTCCAGTCGTGTTCGATCCTGAATGATCCGTCTTCTTCTTTGAGGGTTGCTCCATCCGGGATTTCCAGTGAGATATCTGCACATCCATGGGGTTTTCTCAGGGTGAGGGGAAAAGTAACCGGTTCAGCAGGTGCGATGTGGAAGTCGATTGTATCGGTGAACGGGTATCCGGTTGCTTCCTTTATCTCCACTGGTATTCCCCGGATTTTGGTGGAGAGCGTGTTCGGACCATAGAGCACAGCTGCCAATCCATCGTTCGCCAGGTCCCGCATCCACATTCCTTCCACGAAATAGGGCATGAGTCTTCCTCCGTTCAGCACACAGCAAGCAGCAGCAAAGTGGGATGCGTCGTAACTTTCCCGTCGTGCGATCTCGCGGTGATTGATCTTTATACGGTTGTCCCTGGTCAGGTAAGAGAGTGCCGACAGCACAGGGAACCGGGAACCCTGTCCCGCATTGAAGGTCATGGTCTCAATCCGGTCTGCCACTGAGAGATCTCCGGAAAATGCAATCACTTTGTTCAGCGGGCTCACCATCTCGGCAATCCCGCAATATTCGTAGCGTTCATCGGCATCGCCTTTCCGGCCCTTGATCCACTCATCGCAACGCATCGCACCGGAAGGGGTGGCGTGTTTCGTCAGCTTGGCGAGGGCATTGTCTGCTGCTTCATCGTATTCTGCAGCGTCCTTGATGGCAGCGATGAACTCAGGCACAAGAAATCCTTCAGCAATGTGCGCACCGTGCTTACTGAACAGCGCATCTGCATCGAGCAGCTTGTCCGTTTGCAGGTCATCATCACGTACTTCCGCACGGTTGAAATCATCATATAATTTTTCGGCGAAATCGAGATATTCCTGCTTCCCGGTGATTCGGAACAGCCATTCAAGGATTTCAAAAAATCCGATCCCATGGCTTACACCGCCTCCGCGTGATTTTACGGCAAAATAGTTTTCATCGCTGTAATTTTCGATGATCATTTGTGCTGCCTTTTCAGCCGCACGCAGCACCTCCCGATTGTTGGTGTACTCATAATATGCCAGCATGGCCATGAGTATCCGGCTGGTCACCCAAAGTTCCCCGTTACCTCTCACATGATTGAAACGACTGCCTGTATTCTCACCAGGCCTGTAGATACCGATATACCCGTTTTGTCCCGCCGTATCCAAGAGGGCATCCATCCATTGATCTGCCAGCCTGATATAAGCTTTCTCCCCGGTCAGGAATGCCATGCGGATCACGGCATCTTTCCAGTACCCCTCATGTTCGCCGCTCCACCATTCTTTGCGCATGGAAAACCTGCGTTTGCTTTTACGGTCCTGGTGCACAAATACATCGTGTGTTACCGTCGGATGTACCTCGTCGAAACTACCGATGTAGCCTTCCTTAAGATCACGCCGCAACTGGTTCCTGATCCATCCTTCCGGTTGAATAGTTCCTGCCGGTAATATGGCATAGGTGTACATTTCTTTTTTTACTATCATCTGCTTTTCCTGTAGTTCATTTCCGATCCTGCCGGTGCGGTTGTCCTGTTTTTCTCATCGCCTCATACAATCCCGTATTCAGCGTACTTCATGTGAATTATGTGCCAAATGAAGTTGGTAAGGTTAAAATACAGACAAACAAGCAGATAAAGGTAAATCTGCCGGGTTAATCTTCCATTGCTGTGTAGTGGATTATCCACAATTGTGGCCGGAATGACCCGGTGACATGGGAAAATAGATGACGTGTTATACCATGTTTTAATTTATATGGAACTTGATTCAGCTTCGGTAATATCATCCATTACCCGAATTTAACCAATTTAACACCGGTTTAAAATGAATTATTTCTTAGTCAACTCCCGCCAACCTTCCCCCCAAATCCTGGCGCCAAACTGGCGCCAACAAAAAAACCACCTACAAAATGAATTGT
>CAZPTO010000340.1:0-4469 GCA_964589155.1 uncultured Bacteroidaceae bacterium
ACTGCAGAAACGAAAGCGATGATTGACACGGACGGGGAGCGAAGGATGGAAACGGTGGAACCACTTACTAATTATTCCCTGGCGAGGCTGCAAAAGGATTTCAATAAAGGGAATACGATCATCGGCGGAGCAGTAACCAATGTGCTGAGGCGACTTGATGGTACCAACATGGATTACCTGCACCAGGATGCGACAACTGGTGGAGTAGATTTCGCACAGTATTTCAGGGAAAGGAACTATTCCCTGAATGCATCCCTGTATTTCAGTAATGTAGGTGGATCCACCGAGGCGATTTCGGAAACGCAGCGCAGTTCTGCCAGGTACTACCAGCGACCAGATGCGGATCACCTGAAGTTTGATTCCACCCTGACACGACTGAGCGGATTGGGAGGGAAACTGGAATTTGGAAAGATCGGTGGCAACTGGAATTTTTTGTTCATGAATGTGTTCAAGAGTCCGGGCCTGGAGCTGAATGATATGGGCTACATGCGACAGGCGGACCATATGCTGAATGTAATTTGGACAGGGTACAGTATCACGGAGCCATTCGGTATTTTTCGGAATTTGCACCTTAACAACGATGTGTTCTTTTTATCAGATTTCGGGGGGAATCTGAATGGGATTGGGTATGAGTACAATGTGAATGGAAGCTTTAAGAATTTCTGGAATGCCGGTCTGGGAGGAGGTTTCAATTTTAAAGAGATATCCACTAGGATGTTAAGGGGAGGTCCCTCTATGCGGATGCCCAACAGCAGCAGGGTTTATTTTCACCTGGGAAGTGATGACAGGAAGATTGTTTCAGCAGGTATCTTCGGTTCCTGGCATTGGGGTACAAAGGACAATTATATGCGGGGATCTTACGATCTCGACATTACATTCAGACCCTTCAATACCCTCTCCATATCGGTTAATCCATCCTATTCTGATCAGTTCGATGTCTTGCAATATGTCAGTATTCAGGCAATGGACGGTGCGGACCGCTATATTTTTGCACAAATCGATCAGAAGGTGCTGAGCACCTCCCTGCGGGTTAATTACAATATTACACCGGACCTGACCATTCAGTATTGGGGACAACCGTTCATTGCATGCGGGGAATATTCAGGATATAAAATGATTACAGACCCGCATGCTGAAGTCTTCCAGGACCGGTACCGGGAGTTTTCACAGGACCAGATAATGCCGGGAGATGAGGAGTATTTTATTGATGAGAACCGGGACGGTGTTTCTGATTACAGCTTTGAAGTTCCTGATTTTACCGTGGATGAGTGGCTGTCCAACCTGGTGATTCGTTGGGAATTCCTGCCAGGTTCCACGGCATACCTGGTCTGGTCACAGACCCGCGATTATTTTGATTCTTCAGGTGCTTTTGAAGTAATGGACAATGTGGACCGTTTGTTCACCAATAAAAAGGCCAGTAATACTTTCCTTCTGAAAGTGTCGTACCGGATTGGATTGAGGTAGGAGGGAAGCGTAGGTTTTACATTCCTCATGTACTCAAATCGGCTTTCAACAGAGTATTCCCTATTGTTATCGAGAAAACCAATTACTTAGGTATGATTTGAGTGCAACCTTTATTGGGACCAGGTCTGATGGTCATATAATAATCCTGCGAAAAGACAGTTTATTCTTAAGACAGATCAAACACCAACTCAGGGAATATTCAACTAAAACAAAAAACAAAATGAAAATCTGCACAACAGGAAAAGTGTCGATACTATTACTTATGCTGGTTCTTGTTATCGGCTGTGAAAAGAATAATAGTTCAAAATACACTCCGCCGGCAGACCACACCGTAAGTAAAGATGGGTTTATGCACAAGACCGGACTTGAGCAACCCACTACGAATTGTACTGATTGTCATGGTGCTGATTTAAAAGGCGGAACTACAGGTGTATCCTGTTTTGAATGTCATGACAAAGAATGGTGATCGGTTCTGCTGCAGACATTTCGAACTTTAATATGTAAAAACGTTATTACTCTGGACGCTCCAGTGTCACAGTATTTGCCATGATCCGCTCCTTACCGATTTACCTGTCGTACAGGTATAAAAGCAGAATAAAGCCGGTAAGCGCAACAAATCCTGCCAGTCCGTTGGAACCTACCATCATATCGTTTCCCGCTTCCAGCATCATGATCCCGATTCCTACTGTTCCGTTGAGTGATCCGTGCATCACGGAAGCAGCGATTACAAAGCCAGATTTTAAAGTGACGTAGAAAAAGAGTGGACTCAGCAGGATACACCAGGCGGTCATTATAAACACCCCTGCAACAGGGTGCTCTGGATAGTTGTGTCCAGGGAGGTGATCAACAAAAACAGCATTTTGGATTATACAGGGAAGATTTCGTATATGGAAATATAAAGCTGAATTGGGAAACCACAATTTTTGTATCTTTCCAGTCACGCAAAGCGATGCTTTAAGATACCAACAAGGCGTAAATCGCAAGCCGGGAAATATCAATGTCTGTATATTATGTGTGTGCATATAATCTGAAATACATTCAATTATTATGGAGGTTATTTTTATCAGTGGTATTTTCTTATCCTTATTTATTGTTGCATTACTTCTTACAAAAAGACAAAAAGCTTTAACTGATAAAATTTTAGCGGTTTGGATCACTATCATCGGGATTCACCTGCTGGGTTTCTATTTTAATCAGCTGGGATATTGGGAAGTATACCCACATCTGATAGGCACGACTGCTCCTTTGCCATTACTCCACGGACCAATGTTGTATCTGTACACACTCTATTCATTGCGAAACGATCGAAAAGTCAGGCTTATCGACTATTTGCATTTTACACCTGCCCTTGTTGCATATCTGTATATGTCGAATTTCTTTTTCTTTTATACTGCGGAGGAAAAAATTTTACTGGACAATGGAGAAATGAGAGAATACATGCTTTTCTCCATCATATTACTCGTTGCCATATTGTTTTCGGGAATTACTTATGCCATTCTTTCCTACAGACTTACCATCAAACACAAACAAAAGATAGACAATAATTTTTCTTACCGGGAAGGGATCAATATCAAATGGTTACGGAATTGTATTTTAATTATCGGCTTGGTTTTCTTATCGGCAACCATCATTGTCATAGCCCGGGATGCTTTTGGTGTTCAATTTGCGTTTAACGCCGATTACATCATCTATACCATACTTATTGGTTTGGTTTTCTATATCGGGTATTTTGGCATCAAGCAGGAAAACATCTTTACAAGCACAGCGCATATTGAAAACAATGAGACCGTTGAGAGGGCAAAATCTGAAAAATACAGAAACTCAGGGATGAAAAGTGACCTCGTCGCAGAGCTGTATGGAAAATTGCTGAAGGTTATGGATGAGCAGAAGCCTTACATGGATCCTAAACTCAGCCTGTCAGGATTGGCTCAAATCCTTGAGCTTTCACAAAACCAGCTTTCACAAATAATCAACCAGGAAGCAGGTGTTAATTTTCATGATTTCATCAATAACTATCGTGTAGAAGAGTTTATACGCAGCGCACATCATAATAAAAATTTCAGTCTGCTCGCTCTGGCCCTCGATTCCGGATTCAATTCCAAGTCCTCTTTTAATTATATTTTCAAAAAACAAAAGGGAATCTCACCATCAAAATTCTTGTCTGAGAGCACCTGAAAAGAGCGGGACCTCTAACATCTCACTTACTTTTTTTCAAAAGGACATAAGGAAATAACTTACAATTAATCAGATTGTTAAGTGTGTAATCTTATAGGATTGGCCCCCTACTTTGTCTAATCCTGTACGTTTGGGCGCTTGCCTTTGATATTCGTCTTTAATTTGCTCAAAACAACTCAACAAAAATTTATCATCATGAATCATTCAGAGCAAAAAAACAAGATCATTAAAAGGTACAGGCGTCCTTTTACATTTTATTTTTTAAGTACAGCTATTCCCTGGGGCCTGTGGTTTTTTAGCGGATACCTGAGTCACCAGGAACCTTTCACTAAAACACTTGAATGGGCAACCGGAATTACCAGTATTGCCGGCCTGATAGCGCCGTTTTTGGTCGCCCTGTTTTTTATGTTACCTGACAAAGCGTTGCGGGCCGATTTTTTCGGGCGAATTTTTAATTTCAAAAATATAAAGCCCGAATACATTCTCATTACCTTCTTCCTGATGCTATTCAGCATTCTGGCTGCCCAGGCTATTTCGTTGTTTTTTGGCTATTCCGCAGCGCAGTTTGCCTTCAGAGGTTCGTTTACATTTACCTCATCGCTGTTTCCCGTTTGGTTTTTATTACTGGCAGCACCGGTATTTGAAGAACTCGCCTGGCACTCATATGGAACCGATAGTCTTGTGTCCCGCTTTAACCTGTTGAAGGCTTCCCTGATGTTTGCGCTGTACTGGGCTTTCTGGCACCTGCCATTGTCCACTATCAAAGGCTATTATCACAGCAACCTGGTAGAATCGGGCTGGCTCTACTCGCTAAATTTTGTTGTTAGTAT
>CAZPTO010000341.1:0-4469 GCA_964589155.1 uncultured Bacteroidaceae bacterium
ATGAAACTGAAAACTAAAGTTTCTGCATCAGCAGGAACGGAAAGAGAATACTCACCATTAAAATCAGTGACTGTACCTATTGTAGTTCCTTTAACCACAACAGACACTCCGGGAAGAGGTGTTCCATCTTCTGCACTTGTAACAATCCCTGTTATCTGCGTTGTCTGGGCATAAATGCCGGAAAACACAAATACCAGGAATGTCAGTAAGATTGTGAATCTTTTCATAGATAAAAAATTTAGGTTTTTGAATAGTTTTAATAATTAATGTTTCGCAATTGTTACCAAAGCACATTGATTTCAGCCAAATATTGGTATTTCAACATTTACAAAACCGGGGTACTTTAGATACTTAATTAAACTGGTTACATTCTCAATTGGCAACTCAAATATAAATATTTATTGGGTTTATTTGCGCCGTGAGATTAAAAAGTGGCCCGGAATTAATATGGTATAAAGCATACGGAAATTGTTGCCTTTTTCGAAATCTGCTGATCAGGATGGTTGAGTTCCGTGATTACAACTATAATTATCCCGGCACAATGTCCATAATGAACAATATTACAGATAAATAGAATTTTTGCAATTTCGTTTAGTAAATGTGCCGCTGCAAACCATTTGATCGCTTGTGATTTTATAATTTAGAATGACTATGAATAATAAGCTTCCCCTGTTCGCACCGTACTCCCTGCTTTTTCCGACGTATTGATACTTCATTCCATCAGGATCATGATAGAATTTTTTAAATTTTCTTCTATCTGTCTCATATTGAATTGAATATGGCCCACAAATATAATCAAATTTGCTTATAATTGCATTTATTAATTAACGCCAGGGTACACTGGAGAAGCAGAATCATGGCCAGTTTGGTGGTGGATCATACCAGGGCCCCGATGATGTAAGTGACAAAAAACACACTTCAATACCCTATTAAATCTGGATTTTTCACCGTGGTTTTTTTTTGTTATTCATTTTTTTCTTTAGTTTTGACGCCGAGAGTCAATCTTGATTTGTTTTATATATTAACCTAAACTTTTATCTATGAAAAGAAATGTTTTCTTAACCTTTCTTCTTTTTGTGTTTGTGGGATTTAATCTCCACGCACAAGGATTCGAGGTGACGGGTAAAGTGACATCAGCCGATGATGGCACAGCCCTTCCCGGAGTATCAGTTGTGGTACAAGGTACTACAATTGGTGCAGTAACAAATTTTGAAGGTGAATACGCAATCACAGTACCAGAGGATGCTGAAAGCCTTATGTTCAGCTTCGTTGGTATGAACACACAGGTCGTGCCGATCGATGGTCAGACTGTGATCAACGTAGCACTTGAACCTACTTCCACTGAACTCGATGAGGTGGTAGTAACCGCCTTAGGTATCACCAGGGAGGAAAAGGCCCTTGGATACGCTGTCCAGGAGGTTGACGGTGATGATCTGAACAACGCATTACAATCCGACGCCATCAGTGCGCTTTCAGGTCGTGTTGCAGGTGTGCAGATCTCCTCATCAACCAATATGGGCGGATCCAGCCGGATTCTGATTCGTGGTGCCAACTCCATCACGCAGAACAATCAGCCGCTGTTTATCGTTGACGGTATCCCGATGGATAACTCCAACTACAGCTCAGGAGCTGCTTCAGGGGGTGGAGGTATTGACTATGGTAACCTGCTGAATGACCTGAACCCCGATGAAATTGAGAATGTATCCGTGCTGAAAGGTCCGGCAGCAGCAATCTATGGCTCACGTGCTGCCAATGGTGTGATCATCATCACTACCAAGACAGCAAAAGCCGGACGTGGCGAGTTGTCCGTTGAGGTAAATTCAAACCTTGGCTTCGACAATGTATATACATTGCCAATACTTCAAAGAGAATATGGTGGAGGTGCCATCGTTTCAGATGAAGATGGCGGTGTAAATGGATTCGAGCAGTATGATTACAATGGAAATACGTATTCTATTGTTCAGTATGCAGTCGACGAGTCATGGGGGCCTGCCTATGATGCCAATATCGATGTGGTACACTGGGATGGATTCAATGAGGACGGTACTGTAGAAACCAGGCCATGGGTAGCCCCTGAACATGACGTTGAGGACTACTGGGAGACCGGCAGGACGTTTGCCAACTCCATCGCCCTGAATAAGAGCGGGCGCGACTACGGTGTGCGTTTTGCATATAAAAATACAAATACCGATGGAACCATGCCGAATTCCTGGTTAAGGAAGAATGATTTTAAATTGACTTCTAATGTCAATGCCAGGGACAATGTCAGGATCAATGCTTCTCTGAACTATATCAATACCAAAGCACAGGGACGTCCTGAGCTTGGATATTCTGACCGATCCGTGGGACAGAAATTCTTTCAGTGGGGTCAGCGACAACTTGACTATGAAAGGCAGAAAGAATATGAAACTTCCACAGGCCAGCAGCGTACCTGGAACAGGATTTCATTTGCGAATCCTACTCCGAAGTATTCTGACAACGCCTATTGGACTGCCTACAAGAACTATTCGGATGATACAAGGAACCGTTTGCTCGGTTCACTCTCCGCTGAGTGGGAGATTGTTGATGACCTCGTGCTGAAAGGAAGTGCTTATGGTGATTATTATAACTTCATGATCCGTGAAAGACTCGCAGTCGGGTCACAGGCACAATCACAGTACTATGAAATCACACGAGAATTCTCGGAATTCAATTTCGAAGGTATACTGAGTTATAACAAGCAATTTGACGCGTTTAGTTTTTCTGCACTGGCAGGTGCCAACCAGAGGCTGGAGCGTTATGATATGCTGAGAGGTATTACTTCCGGTGGTCTTGTTGTTCCGGAGGTATACAACGTGCTGAACTCTGTATCACCGGCATTGATGAATGACCAAACTATTCTGAAGCAGGTGAACTCAGTATTTGCCCAGGCAAATGCAGAATTTGGCGGAATGTTCTTTCTTGATGCAAGTTACCGCATCGACTGGTCCTCCACACTTCCTGAAGACAATAACCAATATGATTATCCATCGGTTGCTGCCACTTTCCTCTTCTCAGAGATTTTGGACCTCAGCTGGATGGATATGGGTAAGGTCAGGCTAGGTTGGGCTGAAGTAGGTAACGATACCGACCCTTATAATGTCTTTGCTACCTATTCTTATAATACCGATGGCTCATTCGGTGGTTATCCGAGATTGTTTAAGCCAGACGGATTGCTGAACGAAAACCTTAAGGCTGAGACAACCCGCTCACTTGAAGCTGGTATTGATCTGAGAATGCTTCAGGACAGGGTGGATGTAAGTGCAACTTACTTTAACAACACTACTTTTGACCAGATCATGCCACTCCAGGTTTCACAGGCGACAGGGTATGCTTCACAGTTTATCAATGCAGGTGAAATGCTCAACAGGGGTGTTGAAGCTTCTGTTGGATTGGTTCCTGTCCGAACATCCGATTTTGAATGGTCATTCAGGGTGAACTACACCAAAGTGAATAACGAGCTTGTTGAACTCTATGAAGGTCTGCAGTCACTCGATATCCAAAGGGCACCCTTCGGTGGCGTATTCCTCCGTGCGAGCGTTGGAGATACCTACGGAATGCTCTGGGGACACGATTTCATTTATGATGAGGATGGCAACAAAGTTGTCGGTGACAACGGATATTGGGAACAAACCCCAAATCTTGCTCCGATCGGTTCCATATTGCCCGACTACACCATGGGTATCAGGAACAACTTCAGGTTTAAAGGAGTTGATCTTAGCTTCCTGATCGATATCAGGAGGGGTGGATATTTCTACTCCCTGTCCCACATGTGGGGGATGTATTCCGGTATGCTTCAGGAAACTGCTGGAGAAAACGATTTGGGTAATCCTAAGCGTGATGCGGTTGCTGACGGTGGTGGTGTAAGACTGGACGGCGTGACAGGTGACATTACCTGGAACGATGATGGTACTTATACCGTTACAAACACAGCTGACAACGACCAGTACGTTTCAACAATTGGTTGGGCAGCAAGAACCTATCATGGATTCGGTTTCCCGAGCGCCCAGTCTGTCTTTAAAGCGGATTACATCAAGCTTAGGGAGTTGACACTCGGATATAACCTTGATGCAGATCTGTTCGGCGGTGCGATCAAAGGAGCACGTATTGCACTGTATGGTCGCAACCTCCTGACATGGGGTCTTGATAAGCCCGGATTTGATCCAGAAATGACAGCAAACGGGTCAGGTAACGTTCAAGGTATGGAAGGTGGTTTACAGCCAATGTTCCGGACTGCAGGTGTCAACCTTAAATTGAATTTTTAATCAATAAACAGAGATACAATGAAAAAGCTTAAAATAATATTCGCATTTACGCTAATCCTGTTGCTGGGTGCATGCGATGTGGAGTACTTCGATAACCCGAATGCTCCTACGTCAGTGCCCACATCAGCGTTGTTTAACAACAATGTGAAGCGTACAGTTGATAACATGCGGGACATGTGGTGGTCT
>CAZPTO010000342.1:0-4460 GCA_964589155.1 uncultured Bacteroidaceae bacterium
GTGAAACGGCGATCAGAGGGGAGTACGTACGTCCAGCGAGACCTCCTTTCGGTGGCTCTGAACAGATAATGGTGACGAAGGGGGCATCTGTGCGGCCATCGAGTTTCAGTGTATAATTCTCCTGTTCCAGGACGGCCCCGAAGGTAAGCACCACTGCGGTACTGTCGCCCGCGGACGAACGGAACACAATTCGGGATGTTTCAGATGCCCCGGCGATCTCCGGCAGGGTAAGCTGTTCGTTATAGGTGCCGGATTCAACCTCAAAAGTGACATCGCCGCTGATCCCCAATGCAACCAGCGAGTCGACCGCTTCCGAAAAGGATTCGAAATCGCCCGATGCGCCGATGGTAAAAGTGCCACTCATGGATGAGTTGCCCTGAAATTCATAGGCACCGATATCAGAAAAAGCCGGTGTTCCTGTCCCGGTATTGCTTTTATAGATATCGTCGCGCCTGGCATTCCCTGCCAGGTCGGTTGAAGGTGCCATGTCACCATTGCCCGCATCGATGCATGGTGAGTTGGGGAGCAGATAAAGCGATACTGTATCCAGCCCCGGGTCGGTGGTGAAATTCCCGGCGCCCAGGGTACCTGTCTGGTCCGCCTCCATCCGGGAATAGGAGATATCATGCTCCTCATTGGTATTTATGCTGAAGACGCCTCTGTAATTGAGTGCTTCGTTTTCGAGTAAGATGGTATTGACCATCACCATGGCATTCCCCTCATAGCCCACTGCGCCGCCAACGGGAGCCTCGTTCCTGAAAAAAACGCAGTTAAAGATCCTGTTTGTCCATAAGCTATGGTACACCCCGCCGCCAAGTCCTTCTGCACTGTTCTCCCTGATGATGCAGTTGCTCAGCTGCCCATTGTTAAAAAGCGCTCCCCCGTTTCCATCACATGCATTGTTCCTGAAGATAGAGTTGTTGATATAGTTGGTTCTTCCATCACTGAAAAAAGCGCCGCCAGATCCTGCAGCTCTATTGTTTTCAAAGAGGCAGTGATCAAATACAATTCCGCTGCCTATATGTTCGCTTCCGGCCGCTCCTCCTCCATTGTTGGTTCCCGTGCCGATAATTTGCTGGTTCTCCCTGAAAACACAGTTTGATACCAGATTATTGGCGCCTCCCTCGATAAAAAGGGCTCCGCCCCTGTCTTCAGCAGCATTGTTCTGAAAGGTACAATTGATGATGGTCTTATTCTGAACATAGTGCAGGTGGATCCCACCCCCGACAACCAATTCGCTTCCTCCGCCTTCAACCGCATAGCCACCCTCTATGATGAAACCGTCGATACACGCCGGGAGTTCGTTACTAACACCAAACTTGACCACATGACATACATTGTCGGTGCTATCGCCCGGAACGCCAATATCGCCACTCAGGATGACAGGATTGCTTTTATAATCGCGTTGCGACAGTGATGTTTCAAACCCGGAGAAGCCTCCGATCAGCGTGATCTCCTTTTCGATGCTGAAAGTGGCCAGACGCGGGGTTGTATGGGCCTCCGGATAGTAGGTTCCGGCAGCCACCCAGATTGTATCTGTGGCAGCAGCGGCATCAATGGCTTCATAGACCGTGGTATAGGCACTGGCCCATGAACTCCCGTCACCTCCGCTTCCTGCATCAGCATCCACGTAAATTACTTTGGTCATCCCGGGGATGCCGGAGAACAGAAAAATAAATAAAATAATAAACCGCTGCCAGCCCTGGGCCGTAATAACTAATTCTTTCATGTTGGGGTGTTTTGAAAGTTTCTGTTCGACCATACCTGGTGGTTGATCGGTAACAATACCTGTTTTGTACGTGATATTTTTAAATTCGTTTCGACATTATTCATTAAGAACAATCAGAATGACCTGTCAAATAACAGGTCAACCGAAAAAAATGCAAAATTTGCTTTCTAAATTAAAAATATAAAAACCTACCTTTACTGCCCGGATAAAAATCAAAAACCAGCATACAATATGTCCCTGAAATGCGGAATCATAGGCATCGCCAACGTGGGTAAATCCACCCTGTTCAATTGCATGTCGAACACCAAGGTGGAGACCACCAGTTTTGCTTTTACCTCCAACAAGTCCAACATCGGCATCGTGGATGTTCCCGATCCGCGACTGTACAACCTCGAAAACTTCCAGGCCACGGAGAAGGTCATTCCTGCTACGGTGGAGATCGTGGATATTCCCGGACTGGCCAAGGGAGCCAACAAGGGCGAAGGCGTGGGGAACCAGTTCCTTACCGACATCCGCAATACAGATGCACTGATCCATGTGCTGCGCTGCTTCGACGATGAGAACCTCTCGCATATTGAAGGATCGGTGAACCCGGTCCGTGACATTGAAACCATCAACCTCGAGTTGCAGGTCACGGATCTTGAATCGGTTGAAAAGAAGATTGTACGTCTTGAAAAACTTGCGAAAGTGGGTGACAAGGATGCAAAAAAAGGAATCGAGGTACTGCAGGTGTACAAAGACCACCTGGAAAACTTTCAGAATGCCTCCACGGCGCCGGTGAGTGCTTCAGACCAGAAATACATCGAAGACTTGTTCCTGCTGACGGTCAAGCCGGTATTGTACGTATGCAACGTGGATGATGCCTCTGCAACCACGGGCAACCAGTATGTGGATGCAGTGAAGGAGTACCTGCAGTCTGAAGCAGGAGGAGCCGCAGCACCGGATCATGCCGGTGCCGCAAAAGCGACCATCGGAAAAACAGGAATCTCAGACGATCCGGCAAACACAAACACCAGTCCGGAGGTCCTGGTGCTGGCAGCAAAGCTCGAGGAGGAGATCGCAGAGCTGGACCCGGAGGATCGCGAGGAATTCCTCTCAGATGCCGGTCTCACTGAACCCGGTGTCAACAAACTGGTGCGGTCGGCCTATTCCATGCTGAACCTGATGTCGTTCTTCACTGTCGGACCAAAGGAGATCCGGGCCTGGACCATCAAAAGAGGAATGACGGCCCCACAGGCTGCCGGCGCGATTCACAGTGACCTGGAACGCGGGTTTATTCGGGCCGAGGTAATGAAATACAATGATTTCGTCGAGTTGGGCAGCGAACAGGCCTGCAAAGTGGCAGGAAAACTGGCCGTTGAAGGAAAGAACTACGTGGTGGGCGATGGTGATATTTTGCACATCAGGTTCAATGTGTAAACCAGGGGGATTGTTTACCAGGCACGTACGCCGATGAAGTGCTTGTCAGATATACCTGTATGCCAAATCTACTTACATAGCGCAGCGTTCCGGCTTCAGTATTAGATGGAGCTCATCGGGTGTGCATAAAAAGCGAAATGTTTTGAAGAAGATCCTGTCCATATTATCTGTTGCCGGAATATTTTTAACGGCCCCGCACCTGTCAGGACAACACGAGACTGCCATTGCGACTCAACCCCCGCAGGTCAGGGTGCGGATCCCCGTCCCGGTCAAAAAAGCCATTCCGGACCTGCCGGTAAAGATCTTTCGCGAGAACATCAGGGGGGACAGCATCGACCTTGTCATCGAACAGGCAGTGCTCGCACAGTACCAGGTGCACTACCCAGGACTCAGGATCCTGAAAGCAGCCCCGGCCCTCGACCTGTCGGATATGGCTGCCAACCTGACCGAAGCCATGACCTTCCAGAAATATCCGACCTACGAGCAGTACGACAGCATGATGCATTATTTTGCAGACACCTATCCTTCCATCTGCAGGGTAGACACGTTCGGTACAAGCAATCAGGGAAGATTGTTGCTGGCGCTGAAGATATCTGACCACGTCGCGCTGGAGGAGGATGAGCCGGCATTCCTGTATACCTCAACAATGCACGGGGATGAGCTGGTAGGATACGTGTTGTGCCTGCGGCTGGCGGACTTCCTGCTCTCAAATTATGGGTCCGATGTGGAGGTGGACCGGATCATCAATGATGTGGAACTCTGGATCAACCCGCTGTCGAATCCTGACGGCACATTCTATCCCGACAATGATATGACGGTACAGGCTTCCATACGAACCAACGTCAACGACGCATACGATCCCAAAGTTGGCATGGACCTCAACCGCGATTTCCCTGATCCCGGGAAAGGTGAAGCAGACGACCCTGCGGGAAGAGAAAAGGAGACAGGGCACATGATGGCATTCATGAAACAGATCCGTCCCAACCTTTCGGCCAATATCCATTCCGGTGCCGAGGTGGTCAATTACCCCTGGGACCACAAATCCGCCAGGCACCCCGATGACGAATGGTACATACTGATCTCACAGGAATATGCCGATGAAGCAAAAGCGGTAAACTCCAACTACCTGAGCCTCTACGCCTCCGGGATCACCAACGGTGCTGACTGGTACATCATCAGTGGCGGCAGGCAGGATTATGTCAATTATTACCTCCATGGCAGGGAAGTGACACTGGAACTCAGCTATGCATACCGCCTCGAATCCGAATACCTGGAGAAGCACTGGAACTACAACAAGTGGTCAATGGTTAAC
>CAZPTO010000343.1:0-4445 GCA_964589155.1 uncultured Bacteroidaceae bacterium
TGCTGGGTCCACAGAATATGGACAGGGTCCTCAATAACGGCCTGTCGGTTAGCTATCCGCTGAAAGTGACCAAGTGGTGGGAATTTTCAACTTTCTTTATTTACAATAATGTCAGCTATGGCGGAGATATCGAAGGCACAGTGATCGATCTGAGCGCCAATATATTCAATGTTAGAATGCAGAACAACTTCCGGCTGCCCCTGGATGTCCGCATGGAATTATCAGCTTACTACACGTCACCCTGGATTTGGGGAGGTACCGTGAACGTAGATGGATACTATCGCATTAACCTGGGCTTGAGACGCTCCTTCTTCAGCGACCGCCTGATGCTCCAGGCCTCAGCAAACGACCTGCTCGATACAGGAAGCAACTATTACTACGAAAGCGATTATGGCGGAATCATTGTCGATGGGGTGATCTTTTTTGATGGCAGGAGATTTGCCGTAAGTGCCACCTACAATTTTGGAAACCGAAAGATTAAATCCAGACAGCGTAAGTCTGCTCTTGATGAAGAATTACAGCGTATTTCAGACTAGGTGTTGAGGGATTTCAGTTGAACAATAGGAATTCAATTCTTTGATATTGAGCGCAGCTTCAGTCACAGGAAAAGTATCTGCTTTTGTAAATGTAATACCTGTAAACACCTCTGAAAAAACCATGGTCAAGGTGACATCCCCTGCCAGTGTAAAAGCCACTTTCTAGTTTTATTATGCAGCAGGAATCCTGTTGATGGTCACCGAAATACATTTTAGCTTCTTTTTTTGATTTATAAAATTGGTATATTTGAACCATTCAAAATTTTCCTGAGGGACGTGAATCCGATACTTCTCAGGGGTGCGGGTTTTTAAGCTGATCGTACACGCCTGAAAGTGCATATTTTTTGTCACTATTCAAGTTAAAAATATGAACAAGAATAAAGAAGGAAAACCTGAAAAGGAATATGGACCGAATGAGCTTAAATATTTACAACTACTCGCTGAAAAATATCCAACAGTTCAGGCTGCTTCCACTGAAATCATCAATCTAAAAGCCATCTTAAATCTGCCCAAAGGAACCGAGCATTTTCTTACTGATATTCACGGGGAGTATGAAACCTTCAGCCATGTACTGAGGAATGCCTCAGGCATGGTGAGAAAAAAAATAGAAGATGTATACCAGTTCTCCCTGGATGAGGAAACAAAACGACAACTGGCCACACTTATCTATTATCCCGAAGATAAGCTGGAATTGATTGCTAAGGAGGAGAAAAATTTAAAGGACTGGTATTCTCTGACCATGCGCCGGCTCATTGAAGTTGCGCGTGTTTCGTCCGATAAATACACACGTTCGAAGCTAAGAAAAGCCATGCCTAATGATTTCTCTTACGTCATTGATGAATTACTCATTGAACCTTCTTCGAAAAAGAAATATTTCTTTGACAGCATTATCGATGCAATAATCGAACTGGACCAGGCAACTTCCTTCATCATTGCCATTAGTAAGTTTATTCAGCGCTTATTGATCGACCACTTGCATATTATCGGAGATATTTTTGATCGTGGTCCCTATGCCGATAAAGTGATGGATGTGATCCAGGATCACTACTCAATTGACATACAGTGGGGAAATCATGATATTTTATGGATGGCGGCTGCAACCGGAATACGAGCCAGTATTGCGGGTGTGATACGAATAAGTGCACGCTATGATAACCTGGATACAATTGAAGATGCCTATGGAATCAACCTGATGCCCCTGGCAACATTCTCCATGAAAACCTATGAAGATGATCCCTGCGAATCATTTATTCCTGTTCATACACCCCGTGAAAATCTTGGATCTACCCATATCAACTTAATCAGCAAAATGCACAAGGCCATCTCCATTATTGAGATGAAACTTCAGGGTCAGATTATAAAACGAAATCCGGAAATGAAAATGGATGACCGTTTGCTATTGCATCTGATTGATTTCGAGAAAGGTACCATTACAATTGATGGACGTGAGCTGGAATTAACAGATCGACTGTTCCCCACTGTCGATCGGAAAAATCCCTATGAATTGACTCCTGATGAACAGGAATTAATGGAAAAGCTCCAATTCTCCTTCTTGAATTGTGATAAACTTCAAAGGCATACCAAAACCCTGTTTTCTAAAGGCAGTACTTTCCTGGTTCATAATTCAAACCTGCTATATCATGGCTGTATTCCGCTGGATGAAGATGGCAGTTTTCAGGAGATGACCCTGCATGGGAAGAAATTTAAAGGCAAAGCTTTATGCGAACAATTTGAGCAGATTTCACGACGCGCTTTTTTCAATAGGGATCAGCACAATAAGATGAGTAAGGACCGGGATTATATGTGGTACCTTTGGAGCGGACCCACCTCTCCGCTTTTCGGGAAGAAGAAAATGGCTACGTTTGAACGCTACTTTTTAACTGACAAAGCCGCACATAAGGAGGATAGCAATACATACTACAAACTGCGCGATGACAAAGAAACGTGTTGTCGTATCCTGGCGGAATTCGGGCTTGATCCTGAGGTTTCACACATTGTAAATGGTCATGTACCGGTAAAGGTAAGCAAGGGAGAGAGTCCGGTAAAAGCAGAAGGCAAACTATTTGTAATAGATGGTGGAATGTCAAGGGCATATCAGAAAATCACCGGAATTGCAGGATATACTCTGATTTACGACTCCTACAATTTGATTCTTGCAGCGCATGCACCCTTTGAATCGAGGCGCAGAGCCATACTGAAGGAAGACGATATCGTCTCAACCAAAGATATGATCGAACATAACTTCGATCGGAAAAGGGTGGGTGATACGGATAATGGGGCAAATTTACGATCTCAGATTCAGGACCTGACCCGCCTCCTCGAAGCCTACCGGAAGGGAATTGTAAGGGTAAAAAAGGCATAAATGATAAAAAAACGCAGTTTGAACGGATCCAATAAATAGCAAATTCTAAATTTTACTGCAATGAAAATCATATCATTATCAGACGTCGAAAAGCAAAAAGTAAACATGGAAGGCGCCGAAGGGGCCTGGAAACAGCAGCCGTTAGGCAATGCAGACGGAGCACCGGTGTATGCCTATCGCGTGTTCACCGTTGAACCAGGCGGACATACACCTTTCCATAATCATCCCTATGAGCACATGAACTATGTGATCGAAGGCAGCGGAGCATTAGTGAACGAGGCCGGAGAGGAGACACCGCTGAAAGCCGGCGACTTTGCAATGGTCAACCCCGATGAAAAACACCAGTACCGCAACAAGGGGGATCAACCTTTTAAGATGATCTGTGGGGTGCCTAAAGAATTCGAATAGCGATGATTGTCATCATTCGCCAAGGATTCGGAGGACGGGACGGGGTGCCGAAGGAGTTTGAATAAAGGTTGATGAGTGCCAAATCCTCACCATATTGCGAAAATTCGATGCGATGGGCGAATCATACTATTCGTAAACCAGCCTGGTCGTTGCTTTACAATCCCTGTCTGTTACAAACCTGATCCAACGCGCCTGGAATGCATCCGGGAATACGTATTCGAATAATTCACCAGCATCTGCGGTTACCTCTTTATAAAGCATCCAGGGGCCATGCCCTATTGGTTCGACTTCAATTCTGAACCTGACGGCATCTTTTGAATCATGTGAGATAGTCAGCGATTTTCTATCGTAGAATCCGATCAAATAGGGATCAGATGCATGCCCGGCCTTCACATCCGCGTTTTTCCAGGGACCCCCGCTACCCCTGGGCTTACCCAGTTTCCAAAGATCGTCAATAGTGCCTGCCCATATTTTTGCTTTGCCATCGTTTGAGGTGAAAATGTGTTTGTTTTCAATAGTTGTTTTTTTGCTCATCCCTGTCATGATGAACATTCCGCGATACGATGCATAATCATGAATCTGAAAATTGTGCGACGCTACGGGCCTGATCTTGGCATATCCATCTGCGTTTTCGGCAGGGAGTTCGTAAAAGGTACCGTGGCAATTGAATAAGTCACGCTCAGTAGCTACTTCCCGGCATATTCTGGTGGATGCAGATTTCGTGAGGTCATTATAAGCATGGTCACCCAGGGGTAACCGCCAGCGCCTGCCCAGATCATCGATGATCAGTATCGATGACTCCTCAATTGAAACCACCTTCTCCGGAATGGCAAAATTTTCCCGAATAAATGCAGAGGTTTCATTATCCTCTTTTCTCACAAGGTTCATCGCACTGTCCAGTTCATAATAGCCCGTCTCATTGAACTGACCATTGACCTGGTCGAATGCCAACACTCCCAATGTTCTGCGATTGTTGCCAAGACCATACAATAAGCCTCCAACCGCTTCCCTGTCATGAACCTTTGCAATTCCGTTAAAAATTTCATCCTGAATGCTGGTCCGCTGGTCATCATCCGAATAGGAGAAGTGCACAGTTGCTCTGGTAGGCTTATTCGTCTTCACCCTGATCCATTCTCCTT
>CAZPTO010000344.1:0-2329 GCA_964589155.1 uncultured Bacteroidaceae bacterium
CCCTCCCTCCCTCCCTCCCTCCCTTCCCCCTTCCTCCCTCCCTCCCGCCCCCCCCCCGTGTCCTCCCGCCGCAGGATGTGCCCCACGATCTCCTCCTCCAAAAACCTCCGAATCCTCTCCCTCAGCACCCCGACGGACAAAGAAGGCGCCCGCCCCCCCTTGTCCTCCTCCTCCTCCTCTCCCTCCCAATCCAGCGACGCCGCCTGGCCGATCTGCGTTGCCCTCTGGTTGTAAAGCGCGAAGGACGCCTTGTCCAGGTACAGCCCCTCCGAGGGGGCCATGGGCAGGGTCAGCATCACGTCTTGGTAGGCGTCTTCGATGAGAGTGGCGGGGGCAGAGCCGCGCGACACCTGTGGGGAAGGGAGGAGGGGGGCGTGATGGGGAGGGAAGGGATGGAGACACCTCACGAGAGGAAGCGGGAAGGAAGGTGTGACGTCTGTCCCTCCCCGCCCCTCTAGCCCGAACCTACCATGATGGCCACCGCCACCATTTTCCGGATCTGATGGAGGAGGAAAGCCTGGCCGGTCAGTGTGACGCACACCCACTCCAGCCCCGCGTCCTCGCCCCCGTCCTCCCCCACCACCACGGGGTCACCCATCTCCACGGCCATGATGTAGCGCTTCACCGAGCCCGACCGGAAAGACATGCGGATAGAGAAGTTGTGGAATTTGTGCGTCCCTACGTACTTGCGGAGGGTCCGACCGAGACGCTCCAGCTGCCGAGACGAGGCCCTGTAGCCGCGGAGGCGGCTCCGGAAGCATTGGCGAAGGGCGGACAGGTCGGGTTGAGGGTAATTGAGAGAAATGCCTTTATAGCGTGCAGTGCGGGGATTGCTGAGGGGAGGAGACGCGACTTTCTCCTTTTCCCCTCCTTTCTTCCCCCTCTCCCTCTCCCCCTCCGCAGGATGGGCAAACCGGATAGAGCAACCATCCACACGAGGATTCCGGTCGAAGCATCCCGTGACTTCCCGGAGGTAGTTTTGCTCCACGGTGGTATCAGCATCAAGCGAGAGGATGATGCCCGCAGCATGATCCACCCGGTTGAACCTGCGGACCGCTTCATCCATCACCAGTTTGCGTGCCAGGCCGGCGCCAAAATGTTTTTTCGGGAGGTTTTCCAGTAGTACTGCATGGAAGGTGAGTCCGGGGCGCTGATGTGCGATGCACCACTCCCTTGTCTCCGCATGCGTGCTGCGATTCAGGTCGATGATTCCAGGGGGTGAATGTACTCCGGAATTGATCAGCACGATCACTTCGGCCGGATGTTCAGGGAGATCGCATAAAAACAAAGAATCCAGGCACGTTAAGAGCCCGGATTCGTTGTACGCCGGTATGGCGATAATGCTATGAATTTCAGGATCAGGTGCTGAAGGGATCAGCGGTTGCCCGATCGCATGCTTTTGCAGGTATCCGTCTGCAAAGCCCATGTGCTATTTCTCTTCGGGAGGATACGCTTCATTGATGCCTGCAATCACCTCGCGGGTGATGTCAAGTGCATCGTCTCCATACATGAGATTGCCCCCAAAGCTATAACTAAAAATATAGTTGTACCCTTTGCCTTTGTTGTATTCTTCAAGGAATTGCTCAAGCTTGTCGATCATCTGCCTGTTTTTAACCACGCCCTCTTCCTGAAGTTGCATGGCATAATTGTTTTGCAATCCTTGCAGGTTCTGCTCCTCCTGGGCAAGCTGCTGCTGAAGCTCTTCGGCCTCCGCCCTGGTGACGAGTCCGCGCTGCATTTTGTACTGTGCATCTTCAACCCGTTTCATGAAGCTCTGTGACCTGCTTTCAAAATCTGATTCCAGCTCCTGCTGTTTTGCTGAAAGCTTATCCTGCACATTAAGATATTGCGTCCAGTTGGCGAACACACTGTCGATCTTGAAATAGGCAATGCTTCCGTCACGCTTCACTGTTGTAGTATCGGCAGCAGGGCTTTTCTGCGCTGGTGCTTCAGCCGTTTGTCCGGAAAAATGAAGTACAAACAACACGATGACTGCTGCTCCAAGAATACCGTTGATGATGTAATTGATGTTTTTCACTGGTGTTCGATTTTATTTGGTAATTGACTTTTTTTAAATTTATTTTTATAAGATAATGTCCATATTTCTTTTGCCATGGAACCCTCATATTTTGCATAGGTGCTTTTTGAACAGAAATCTACGAGGGCTTCATTATGTTGATTGTGTTTTTTCGGCTACAAAGATAGGAATTTAGTTGAACGATGAAACACCCATTTAGCATGCAATGTTTTTTCAATGGTACTATGTGAAAAAGAGATACGGCGGAAGCAAAGAAATTCAATTACGGCAGGGAGGTACAGATACGGCAGG
>CAZPTO010000344.1:2429-4434 GCA_964589155.1 uncultured Bacteroidaceae bacterium
AGACACAGTTACGGCAGGCAGATACAATTCCGATCCTAAAACTCCGGACACGGTATCATTCTTCTTTTGCTTCTTTTCCGGGTTGTTGAGAATTCGTATACGAGCGATACTTCGTGCGATCCCCCGGTGGAGGATACGAGGTTGGAAATGGTGAAGTCGTAGGAGTAGCCGACACGGATGTCATCCATCTTATACCCGACCAGGAAAGCAACGGCATCACCGCGCGGATCCATGCTGACTACTGGGATACCGCGGTACCACAGACCGAGCATCAGCGGGGCCTTGTACCAGTAGACACCAAGATCGAGCTGGTTGAACAGGTCCTGGTGACGGAACAGGAATGCCAGTGACAGGGATTCGTCGATCGGGTTGAACAACTGTCCGCGCTTGACGACCTGTGCACCGCCGAACACCGTGAATTTCATGGGCCAGTCAGCGTTGTTGTTCCACAGTCCGTAGTTGGGTGTGAGGAGGTGATCCACGGCAAATCCGAACCAGTACCGGTCAGAATAGACCAGCGCAGAGCTGGCAAAATCCACATCCGCCTTCACCTCCTCACCGGGTTGCTCGATTGTTCCGCCCGAGGTTCCGGAAGAGGTCAGCTGGTCGTTCCACGTAAGCTTGAAATAGTCAATACCCATCTGGGTATAATTGATGTGCACGCCGGGCCGCACGTGCCAGTAATTATTGATCTTGAAGTCGTAGGAGTATTGCAGGCCTGCATTGGTGAGTGCCAGGTCGCCGGTACCTGCCACATCCCGCATCAGCAAAATACCCACACCACTGTTGAAATTATCGAAGTAATGGTCGTAGGAGAAGGAATAGGTGACGAAAGCGCCGGGGAGCGAGGCCCACTGGTTGCGGTACACTGCGGCAATCCGGTCTGATTGTGTGGCCCCTGCAAAAGAAGGAGCAAGGTACAGCGGATTCGCATAGAATTGGGTAAAGTGGGGGTCCTGAGCAGATGCGACTCTGAAAATCAGTAACATAGATATGGCTATGATCAGCTTCCTCACTCCGGCGTATTTATTTCCTAAATTAAAATTAGTAACTTTTTTCGAACAAAAATGGAATATTATCCACAGTTGCTAACGCTACCTTCACAACCTCCCATTTTGTCAATGTTTAACCTGTTCTCATCCCGCTGGATGGTGCATCAACAATAGAAAAATACATTCCTCCCAAATGAACGTCCTGACGCTTCATTTCGTTGGTTTTCGGAAGGTTATGCTTCAAATTCCAATCGTTTCCAACCCTTTTCCAAGCTTTTTTTCTTCTAAATAAACGAGATTTCGCAGGAATGGTTACGTTTTCCGCGGGTTTTACGTCAACCTCCACCTTAAAAGGATGAACAGGAAGAACCCTGACATTTGAGTCATTTCTGCGTGCAGTCCCGGCTGCATCGCATTGTCATAGTGGGTTCTGCCGGATCCTATTGCCATACCAGGGTCACATCGCCTGCATCGCTGAAGGGAGACCCGTTGCTGTAGATACCGGTAACCTTCCAGATATACACACCCTGTGCGGCTTTCCGTCCCTGGATGAATCCGTCCCAGCCGGTATTGATATCATCGGTTTCGAAGATCAGCTCTCCCCAGCGATTGTAAATATACAGGCGGTATTCCTGTACCTGCCTGTTGACCCCCGGGAAGAATACTTTGTTCCTTTCAGCATCCGCGAGATCATTTACATTGATTCCGGAAACAGGACTGTCACCCGGACGGAATATATTCGGGAACCGCAGTTCACCTGCCGGGATCACTTTCACTGCCATCGGGATAAAGAGGCTGTCGACGCAATTCGGGTTACTGGCGATCAGCAGCACATCCTTCCACCCTTCGAACATATATACGTGGGTCGGATCGACAAGGGTGGAATTGTTCTCACTGTCTACCTCGTCGTCATACTCACTTACATCGCCGAAGTCCCAGTAATAGTCGTCTGCATACGAGGTCAGGTTAAAGAACCTCACAGGCTTGTCGTTGACGAACACCGAATCGGGGGC
>CAZPTO010000345.1:0-4430 GCA_964589155.1 uncultured Bacteroidaceae bacterium
GGTTCCTGAAAAACGGATTCTATTATATGGCCACAGCTTCCATTTACAAGTCAGGATACACCGGTGGAGACAACATTTCCCGTCGCACCCGCTACGACGGAGGATATGTGTTGAATTTTCTCGGCGGACGTGAATGGGAGATCGGCGGTAAGAACCTGCTGGGAATCAATCTCAGGTGTACCTTTATGGGACCATTCTGGAATCAGCCGGTAGACGAAGCTGCTTCCATGCTCGCCCGGGATGTGGTCTATGACCACGACATGCCCTTTACGTTCCGGTATTCAAACCTGGAGACCATGAGTGATGTCAGCATCCACTACAGGATCAACCGTGAAGGGAATGCATCTGTGCTCTCCCTCCAGGTAAAAAATATCTTCGGTCGGCAGTACACCGGAAAAAAATACAACCTGAAGACCCAGGATATCGAGAATGATTTCTTTTCAAGCCCGATTCCTTTTGTCAGCTATAAACTGGAATTTTAAAAACCATAAAAACGAATGATCATGAACAAGCACATTTTCCTGGATAACCTTACTGCACGGGCCGGTGCACTCGCTGCAGGAAAGTTACAACGGTGTTGAAGTGGTAACCATCGAGGCAGGCCACGTAACGGCTGCCATCAATGCAAATGAGCTGCGTTCTCATATACGTGGCGTGTTGGAGAAATAGTCTGAGAAAGGCTCAGATGCATCGAAGAATTGCTTCGGTGTTAAACCCGTAAGCTTCTGAAAATCATTTATCATGTGTGACTGATCGTAATACCCGGCACCATAGGTAAGGTCTGTCAGGTTCACAGCTGTTCCTTTCGATCGCAAATGAATGGCATGTTGCAGGCGAATGGTCCTTAAGAACTGCTTGGGCGAGGTGCCAATATATTTCGAGAAGACCCGCTCAAACTGCTTCCTGCCAAAACACGCTTCCGAGGCAAGAAAATCAATGCTGACAGCGCCCCTGGACCGATTAATCATATTGATTGTGTGCTCGATCCTTTCGTAATTGTATTTATCACCGTTCTTTTTCAACAGCTGGAGGAGAAAGTGCTCAACAATCTTTATCCGCCCTGCAAAAGTATGTTCCTCGAATAACTTTGATTCAAGTTCATCGGTGTCGGTTTTAAAAATGTATTTGAGCGGTACATGCTGGTTGTTCAGTTCATTGACCGGTATATCAAAAAACATGCTTAATCCCTGGGGGTTGAAAAGGATGGAAAATAGGGACAATTGTCCGGTAATCCGGAGGTCATAATAATCGCTTAAGTGTCCCGTAATGATCGTGTTCGCAGTGATACTCCTTTGGGGATCCCTGGTCTGCGGCCTGTCGCCCAGGTAGAACATTAACTCAATCAACCCGTTTGGTACAATACGCTGGATATATTGCTGTCCAAAGGGAATACAGTTTTCAAGGGTCCAGTAATGTTTTACGAACCTGGAAAGAAGGGGCGAAGGCATTGCAATCGAATATCCCATGGAAACCTGGTTTATTGCACAAAAATAATGATAAAAAAATTGATGGCTTAACCGAAGTCAAGCCATCAATGCACTAAAGTTGATTACTTATCGCCATACAATCCCACTTTGTTCCCCTCACTGTCGGTGATTATCGCAAAATACCCGCGCCCTTCGGCCTCAATTTTTGTCCTGGGCTGAACAACTGTGCCGTTGTTCGCTGCAACCCTTTCCAATGCACCGTCCAGATCATCTCCGGCATTGAAACTTACCAGTGCGCCGTCTTTGCCCGGATGAAAACCCGGTGCATAAGAGATTGCACCTTCTCCGCCAGGGAAACAGGCCATTTTTTCCTGTTCGCCTTCAATGACCTGCAGGTCTGTTTGCAACACAGATGTGTAAAAGTTTACGGCTCTTTCAAATTCCGCAGCTGGGATTTCCACCCATGAAATCAAATTTGTCATAGTTTTTCTGTTTTAAGTTGAACATCAATTAACAATGCAAAAATAGGAACCGGAAATACCCTGGAATTGGAAATTTGCGACATTGTTGTCCTTCAATAGATTTTGAAGTATATATTACCCTGACAGGCCCTGTTCACGCACCAGCCTGTCGAAAGCCCATTGAAGAACATTGCTTTCATGGGGCTAATTTGTAAATATTCATCAATTCACATGACAATGCGTGAAATAATGCTGATCATTCATTTCGTGGGCACGATCTGTAGAAAGACATTACTCATATACCGGTCGTCCGACCTTTCCCATGAACAGGATGGCCCCGGTGGAATTCTCTTTAATGATATAAAGGAACGGCCGGTCAAACTGCATATAGTTCCCGATGGAAGTTTCGCGCATCTCCACGATGGTTGCGGCAGCTGCCTCCGTGCCTTCCTCGTTCACGTCGATGAAGGTCTGGTGGATCACCCTGGAAATATATAATGCAACTTCCCTTGTGATACTGGAAAAATCTGCTGCATCGCTGAATGCGACGCCGAGTCCCAGTTCGGACAGCGGATCGTTCAGCAACGATTTGAATCCGTATTTGAATTTGGGCAACACTACCTTGACCTCCTGCGGGGACGAGATCGCAGCCAGCTTGCTCCACTCCTCCTGTCCGTATAAAGCAATGAAGGTGTCGATGGGAATATCTGCAGAAGGAAGGATCGCCACCATACTGAATGCGCTGTCGCCATAGGGCAGCTCCACTGCCGCATAATCCTCCTGCCGGGTATATCCGAATGGCTCCTCGATCTGCATGTACTCCACTGATTCCGTCCCCCCTCCTGCCAGGTTGAAGTTGCCTGTGAAAGTATCGTTCTTATCGAAGCTGTATTTCCATTCTGCGTTAAAGTAGATAGCATTCACCAGGTACATATACGCATTGCCAGGGATCTGGTCCAGCATGTCCTTTATTTTGTCATTGGTTTGTTCAGCGATCCAGTCGTTGATCACATCCACAGACGCCGGATCCGAAAAATCCAGTTCTTCCACGGCGGCATCAAAATAATCCTGGTTGGTGGTAATGAACGAATCGAGTACGTTGGCACCCAGCCGGTACCAGATACTGTTGGCAATGGTGAATTCCACCTGATCATCAAGTGTCACCAGTTGTCCCATGAGATCCTTGTAGCTTTCATTCACCTCCTGCCGGGTGAGTTCTTCAAAATGCAATACATTTTCAAAGGCATCTCTAGTGGTACCCTCTGCACCGTTATAGGTCATTCCCAGCGCATAAGACACACTCAGCGGAGAGATCATAATATTCTCTTCCGTGCTCAGCGAGCAGACCTCCCCGAACAGTTCAAAAGCAAACTGCTGGTCGGCCTCGATGATCTCAGCAGCTTTGTAATTCAGTTCCACCGGGGTGGGCGGTGTGTCCCCGGTATTGATAATGTCGCAGGATCCCACTATAAATGAAAAGATCAATATAAAGATCAAAGGATTGCTTCTCTTTCTCATCAGAAAATATATTTTATTTATACTGTTAATTTACAAATAATTACAAATAACGCTTTTCAATACAGATTTTTCTGCCATTGCACTGCTGAAAAAATCCCTGTCCAATGAGGAGGGATTCATCACAGGTATTTCTAACATGATGCAAAGAGAAAGGTTTTGGTTGCGCCGTTCGGAAAACATAAAATTGAACAACATTACTTTTTCGTGGTTGATCAGTATATAAACATTTAATCATAAGCTGATGCGTGAAGTAATGCTGATTATTCATTTTGTGGGCATGATTTTGGCCATCGGACCTGTCTCTGTATTTTTATTAAGCAGAATGGCTACTTCGAAAATGGAGGAGAAGCAGTCTGCAGCATTTTTACAAGGACTCTTTCGACTGAATACCATCGGGCATATCGGAATCACCCTTGCCCTCATCTCAGGTGGGTACCTGATGACCCCTTATTGGGGACAGCTTGGAAGCATGCCGCGCTTGATTGCCAAGCTTAGTATTTTCGTGGTGCTGCTGTTTACCTTAAGTATGATCAGTGTGACTTCGCGCAAGCTTCGCAATCATGAACCGGGAAGTTCAGTGCGCAAAACCATGAACTGGACACGGATCTCATTTATTGCAGGGTTGATCATCGTGATCCTGGCAGCTATCGTTTTTAAATAATAACAGGTTTGTTAAAACCCCAAACAATCATCGATATGAAAACAAAGATTACCAGCTTACTTTTAATGTTCCTGTTCATCTCTTCAACCGGATGGACGCAAAACTCATTTACTGTGGGTGGCTCTGAAGAAAACAACCTGAAGCTAAGCGGCGTCGCCGAACTTGGTTACCTGGGCGTAATGAGTCACAAGGTACAGTTCAGCAACAGCGGTACCTATATCAATTATGTTCAGGAAGGGGGCCAGGATGTGTTGTTCCCGGTCAGCCGATTATCGCTGGAACTGGAAATCAAGGACGTGCATACGATCACCCTGCTGTATCAGCCCCTGCGGCTGGAAACCACGACCTTGCTGAACAGGGACC
>CAZPTO010000346.1:0-4401 GCA_964589155.1 uncultured Bacteroidaceae bacterium
TATCCCCGTTGATATCGGTGATGAACAGGCGGTACCTGGCATACCAATCGTCGTTTTCAAAATTCCAGACCCTGGTTTTGAACCTGCTCTCCCAAACCGGATTGTCTGTTACGGTGTGCAACGTTACCCATCTCCCGGATGCATCATCCCAACCCCTGAGTCTCCAGTCACGCGGATCTCTTGGAGGAACATCGTTTGCAGACGTGATCGTATATCCATTCAGTTTTGTGAACCGGTTGGTTTTAATCTCCACCCAGGAACTGATCGCCCGCACCAGGTACTTGGTCTCCACATTATTGTCAATAAGCATTTCCACTCCTTCTCCCGGAGGTGATCCGGAACCATTTTCTCCATCAATCCACGGCTCATCGTCATTGGACCCAAATATGATCGTACCCTCAAGATCCGTTACGTCTGTTCCGGGAGGAAGTGCAACATCACAAGATCCGAAAAGATACGCTTCCATTACAAGGTCGTCTGAAGGAACAGTGAGTTGCCTGTACCCCTCGCTATTGGCACAGTCGCCCGAAACCTGCTCTGTCACGATGTTGCTCGCAGAATCCGCACCGTCCTGGTAGGCAAAATTGTAGGCCAGGTTTTTACCGACCATGAAAGTGCCGACTACCGAGTAAATGCTGTCTGTGTCATCATCAGTCATTTCTGTTCTGGTTGCCCCCGCATTTGTTAACAGCCAGACGTCCCCATTCTCATACCGGTCATTTACATCCCTCATATTGACACGGAATGTGATATCGGTATACAGTGTCTCTCCGAATAGATCAACAAACAGGTATACATAATTGGATTCAAGTGTTTCATTCACTGCCTTCAGGCGGTAATGGTAGGTTTCCTGGCTGATGTCATCGTCCTGGTAGCTGACCGTGTTGGCGGGCAGGGTTGCCAGTTCCGCAAAGGTGTTGCCGCCATCGGAAGAGCGTTCCAACACAAATCCCGTTTCGTCCGGGACGTTGTCGGTCCATTGCAGTTCTATATATTGAGACCCCTCAGCTGGTTCCAGGTCTGAAAGCGAGAGGTCTGTCGGCGCGGAGAGGCGTTCAGCTCCTGCTTGTGTGAGTTTACCATCCCCTTTCCAGTCAAGCAACTGGGAATAAATATTGCCCTCCAATTGTTCAGGAATGGTGATGTTTTCGACCGGAAATGCGCCTAATCTGTCTTTCACCTGCTGCAAATAGAGGCTTCGGACCGACACATGCGTGCCATGTTGGTCATAATATCCCCTGTACACGCCGGGCCGCGTGTTGTTGATGTAGCTACTCAAAATTTCTGTTCCCGTGTTGCCGATGGCATAATTCATATGCCCGGTGGGTGTATCGCAAATGATGGATGGTGATTCCGTGTTCCAGATGGTACTCTGTATCCCGGCCCAGCTGTGTCCTGATCCGGAAGATCCCCTGTGTTCCAGTGCGATGAGGCTCGAAAGTTTCAGGTTATCGAACAAGGTCCCCGTTGCCCATCGCTGGTGCGGGCCTTGTGTTCCGCCTCTCTCGGAAACACCGTCAAGAAAAACATTGGGGCCCGGGATCCGGGGGCCGAGTACATAGTCATGCCGGCCATCGTCTGTGTACGTGCGCTGGCAAAAGTTATGACTGGAGGCCGCATCGAAATAAAAGGTATACCGGTAACCGGCCCGCTTGGGCCCCAGCGGCTCTATGGAAGCACAGTCTTCAATGGTCACGTAATGTGAATCCCACATCTTGAACAGGGAATTGGAAGTATGCAATACGGTGATGCCCCTGATCCAGCTGTTTTCTGTATATTCATAGCGAATGGCAGTTTGCAGCCTGTTGGGATCATCTGCCGGACAGGTAGAGGTGATTCCGGTTCCGATAAGACGCATGTTTTCCACACCCACCCGGGAGAGTCGCTGATGTGAGAAAGTTAATTTCACTATTTCACCACCCCCGAATTTCGTTTGCATGGGCAGGATTACCGGTGAATGGATCGCAATACTGTCGTTTTCAACGTGGGTAATGATCCTTTCATAATTGATGGTATAGGTCCGGGTGTCCCAATCAATGTCACCGCCTGACATATATGCATTGGCATAGGTGTCATCCAGCCAGGTTTGGTTCGGGGTAAAGCGAACGAAGATTGTATCTCCGGCTGCGTAACCGCTTGCATCTTCAACATGAAAACCGTAGACCCCTGAACCCACGTAAGGATCAGTGATCCTGGTCAGGTTACTGGTTCCGATGGAGGGCCGTTGCGGACGGGTGGCAATGACCCGGTGTTTTGTTTCAAATGAGGTTTTCAGGATCGTTCCCCCGGGCCCCTGGCCCTCGCCGCGCAGGACCACCCCGCTTGTCTTTATCTGCAGGGCGTCGTTGCCCGCCAGCAAGGCGTTGCCGAGTTCATAGGTTCCTGCTTTCAGCAATACAGCTCCCCTGTACCCGTTTTTATCAGGTTCCAGGCCGGAAACATAGTCGATTGCAGACTGGATGCGTTCCTGGTCATCGCCGAATTCCGGATAAACCGTTACTTTCACCGGGATGTCGGGAATGGCAACTCCCCCACCCATGAATCCACAATGCGAATAGTCAATGATCACATTATCGGCATTTGTTTCCCCTGTGTTGGCATGCTTTTCATATACAAGACGGCCATTTTCGTCGGGATATACCAGCGTGGGATCGGGCTGCCCCGAAACGGTCGTTGAGACGAATACAAGGAAAAAACTAATTATAAAGTAATGGACGGGGTACGCTTTTCTCATAATATTGGATTTTTCCCTAATATATCAACACATACTTAACAGAACCTTAATTGCGGATTAAGAGATAATTAATCTTCTTTTAGCAGATCGATATTAAATTGTATTTTTATGCTATCCCCGGGGAATTGGCAACCAGTGTGCACCGGTTTTTTTGTAAATGCAGCGTATTCGCCACACAGATTTTTAACTCGCAACGATATGAAAGTAAATTTTTCCATGATCCTGTTTTTAGTCATCCTTTTTTCCTCCTGCCACCAGCAGTTCAATGACTACCATGTCGCAAAGACCGGTAACGATGCGAACCAGGGCACCGCTGAAGCACCTTTTCTCACCATTCAGCGGGCTGCACAAGCTGCAATGCCCGGTGACGTGATTACAGTTCATGAAGGAATCTATCGTGAATCGGTGCATCCTCCCCGCGGGGGCACTTCCGAAGATCGAAGGATCACTTACCAGGCAGCGGCAGGTGAAGCAGTGGAAATACGGGGTTCTGAGGTGGTGACCGGCTGGGTGCAGCAGCCGAATGATGTATGGATCACAGAGGTACACGATTCTGTGTTCGGAGATTTCAATCCATTCACCGACGAGGTGAGGGGCGATTGGTTCAACCCGATGGGAAGAAAACATCATACCGGCTGCGTCTATATTAACGGTGAATGGCTCTTTGAGGCAGCAGCAGCTGAGGACCTCGCAACATTCAACCGAAAAGCCTGGTTTGCCATCGCAGGAGATAGCGTAACACGCATTTTTGCTACGTTCGATGGAATGGACCCCAACCAGCATCTTACTGAGATCAATGTGCGCCAGACAGTGTTTTATCCCCGTCGACCTTTTGTGAATTACATAACCCTCCGCGGATTCAGGTTGCGCCAGGCAGCACCACCATGGGCACCCCCGACCGCAGAACAAAAGGGCCTGGTGGGTACCCACTGGAGCAAGGGTTGGATCATTGAGAACAATGTGATCTCTCACTCGATCAATGCCGGCATCACGCTGGGTAAGTATGGTGATGCATATGATAACCTGGAACCCACGGCCAGGGCATACCTGAATTCAATTGACCGTGCGAGAAAAAATGGATGGAACAGGGATTCGATCGGAAGCCACATCATTCGCAATAATGAAATATCCTATTGTGAACAGGCCGGCATGGTCGGAAGCATGGGCGCTTCATTCAGCCAGGTAACCGGAAATTATATCCATCATATCCATACACAGCGCCGTTTTGGTGGAGCTGAGATGGCTGCCATTAAATTCCATGCACCGATAGATATGCTGGTCAGCGACAACCGGATCCATGACGGGTTCATGGGCATCTGGCTGGACTGGATGACGCAGGGTACACGGGTGACAGGGAACCTGCTGTATCGGAATACAACCCACGATATTTACCTGGAAGTGAACCATGGACCATTTGTTGTCGATAACAATATCTGTCTTTCAGACAACTGCAGACATCTCTCCCAGGGCGGAGCATATGTACACAATCTTTTCGCCGGTAAATGGGGCAACTGGGCGAATGGACGGTCCACCCCCTATTTCAGACCGCATAGTACGGAAAAACTCGGCGACCACGCCATGGACGTGGGGGATGATCGTTTCTACAACAATTTATTTATAGGGAATGGGGGACCCTCATTATATATCACCGAGACGACCAATGAAGG
>CAZPTO010000347.1:0-4398 GCA_964589155.1 uncultured Bacteroidaceae bacterium
CTGGTTGATTATTGCGGTTGGCCTTTTGAATGCACAATCTAAGGTTGCACTGCCGGGGCAGCACGCAGCTTTTGACCTTTCAGTATCAGAGGGAAGGATCACGGGACATGTCGGAATCTCTCATTTTAATGTGGATTCTGTTAAGGGCAGAGAAAACACTTTCCTGCGCCTGTCGATGCCCGGAGCTTTTGTTGCAGGGGAAGCAGGAATGCCCGGACTGCCGGTCTTCTCGCGGCTGGTAGAAGCAGATATTGAAAACGGGTATCGGTTGATCATCGCTTCCATGGATTCCACGGTTATCGACCTCGGGGAAGCATTTTCCACCGGGTGGATCATGCCGGTTCAGCCTTCTCAGAGGAAGGATCAGCCTGTTCAACCGGATACTGCAATGCATATCGCGCCTGGTTACCTTGCTTCCGGCCGGGTTTCTTCTCCCGTGGTCCGGATCGTCAGCGAGGGACGCATGAGAGGAGTGTCGATTGCAAGGGTGGAGCTGGCTCCATTCAGGTACGATCCGCTGCAAAAGCAATTAACAGTTTATCACACCATTACATTTTCATTGGTCCCGGAGCGTTTTTCCGGTACAGGAGGCCAATTAAGGTCCCCCCACTTCAAAAGAACCCTGTCGCGGGTGGTTATGGATGACGATCCTGGTGAACTTAAACGGCTCGTTCAGGATGAGCCGGTGACCATGGTGATCCTGTCAGATACTATCTTCAGGGAAGCATTGCAGCCGCTTATACAATGGAAAAGGCTGAAAGGTTTCAGAATAATTGAAGCCTATACAGCAGATGAAAATGTTGGCAATTCTGCCGCATCCATCAGGGATTACATGTCTGAACTCTACCTCAACCCGCCTGGGGGAATGGCGCCGCCTTCCTATTTGCTGATCGCGGGTGACGTGGAGCATGTGCCTGTATCCCAATCGAGTGGGCAGGTCACTGACCTGTATTATACTACCTTCGATGGTCCGGGCGATTACCTTCCTGAAATGTTCCACGGCCGTATATCTGTGAAAAACGATACCCAGCTCACCCGTGTGATCGAAAAGATACTGATGTATGAAAAATATGAATTTCCCGATCCATCTTTCCTGAACAGGAGCCTCCTGATTGCCGGGTATGATGCTTCGTATGCCCCTGTCCACGGGAATGGACAGATCAATTATGCCGCCAATCAATATTTCAATGAAACCAACGGGGTCGATGCACATGTATTCCTTCATCCCGAAGCTGCTTCCCTGGACGCCGGGATCCGGCAGGAGATCTCTTTGGGTGCTGCATTGGTGAATTATACCGGGCATGGTGAATATTACGGGTGGCTGGACCCAAGTTTCAGAATGGCAGATATTGAGGAAATGGAAAACCAGTTCCGTTTCGGACTCATGATTGGTAATGGCTGTAGCACCAACCAATTCAACCTGTCTTCCAGGGACTGCTTTGCCGAGGCAATTCTCAAGCTGGAAAACCGGGGTGCCGTCGGATATATCGGGTGCACAAACGATTCATACTGGGATGAAGATTTTTATTGGTCTGTAGGCATAGGTCCGATCACCGCCAACCCATCCTATGAAAGTACTACTCATGGCTATTATGACAAATTGTTCCACCAGGGAAATGAATCAGTGGAAGACTGGTCTCCAAGTCTGGGTGAGATGATCTTTGCCGGGAACATGACGGTGCAGCAAAGCACCTCTTCGAGGAAGAAATATTACTGGGAGATCTACCAGCTCATGGGCGATCCCAGTCTTGTTCCCTGGTTCACAGCCCCGGATCAGGAAGAGGTGATTCATCCTGCTATACTTCCCGCCAATGCCACACATATTGGTGTAAAAGCGTCGGCTTATGACTATGTCGCCATCTCCTCCGGAGGGCAATTGCTTCATGCAGCACATGCGGATATGTTTGGACAGGTGTACCTCCAACTTCCCGAAACCAGTGATTCTGATTCGCTGGTACTGGTCGTAACGGGCGATTTAAGACAGCCCTATATCGATACCCTCATGCGTGGATCCTCGCAGAATGGATACCTTGAACTTGTTGGTCACCGGCTTGCAAAAGAATCTGTAGCCCTGGATGGAATGATCTCTCCCGGTGAAAGGTTCTCCCTGGACCTGCAGATATTGAACAGCAGCGACAGTGCAACACAGCCGGGTAGCCTGAGGCTGGATTGTGCGGAGGAATTTGTAGAGATTCTGGAACCGGTAGCGACCATAGGTGCGGTGCCGCCGGGCGAAACAATCTCCCTGGAGGGTGCTTTCAGGATCGGTATTCATGGAGCCCCCATTGACAGAACATCCTTTACAATGGCAGTTTCGCGGACTGATGTAATGGATCGGACTGAAATGTATATCAAGGAATTGAACCACGCACCCGTGCTCACTTCTTTAGGTGTCAGGTGGGACGACCGGCCTTATGGTAATGGTAACGGGATCCCGGAGCCGGGTGAGCAGCTCCTTTTCTCATGGGACATTCGGAATGACGGGAGTTACCGGTCCGATTCGATAATTGTTCAATCCACAGACGGTACGGAGGCCATGTTCGACAGCTTTCAACAGGTTTCGTTCGGAATTGTTTCGCCAGGCAGTACGAAATCATTTCATGTAAAGGCGTCATTGAAGGACGGGAAAACCAATCACATAAAAATACGGCTTCCATTTATTTCCAATGATCTGAGATATACAGCAAGCGATACGGTGACATTCGCTGTCGGCAGCCACCTTGAGGATTTCTCATCAGGTGACCTGTCCAGGTTCAAATGGCTGAACAGTGCTGTTAAATGGTTTGCAGATCCTGTCACTTTCAGTGGACGTCCATATGCACTGAGGTCTGGAAAGATTTCGCATAGCCAGTCGACATCTGTGAAAATTCAAATGCATGTGCTGCAACCCGATACACTCAGTTTCAGATATAAGGTTTCTTCTGAAGCAGGCTATGATTACCTGAAGTTTTATATCGATGACCTGATGTTAAAAAAATGGTCGGGCCATAGCGGTTGGCTGCAGGCTGAATTCCCGCTTGATTCCGGGCAGCATCTGCTTGAATGGCGTTATGACAAAGACAGTAATACGACCAGGGGGGAAGATGCGGCGTGGATCGATGATGTGGTATTCCCTGCTACGGCCTTCAGCAAGACAGACATTGGCATTTTGATGCCACTCCATCCCATGGACAGCTGGTCGCTTGGATCAGCAGAATATATGCGTATCCTGGTGATCAATACCGGAAGGGATACCATTCATGGGTTTACAATTGGCTATAAGTACGGGAATGGTGATTGGTCGGAAGTTCCTTTTAATGAAGTTTTATTACCTGCACAGCAACAGGAACTTCAATTGCCCACGGCAATTGATCTGTCGGGGTTCGGCCAGTACACCTTTTCTGCCGCGGTACAACTGGATGGGGATGAATACCCGGGGAACGACACATTGCGTTGGCAAGCATTACACTATATGTATCCGGATATTGCTGTAAGCAGACTGGGTTTGGATAGTACTACAGCACACGTCAACCTGGAACTTGAAATTGAAAACAAAGGAAATACACATTCAGAGATGCTGTACTATCACCTCTATCTTGATGAAAATGTGGATCGTGATTCAATTGACCTGCTGCTTGCACCAGGGGAATCCGGGCAAATATCAGTTGCCCTGTTCGATGCCAGCATGCAAGTGGAGGAAGGCTGGCATGATTACCTTTTTATTGCGGATCCTGACAGTGTGCCGGATAACAACAGTGTAGCGGGTTCTTTCTACTGGAATGTGCTTTCCCTTGACACGGATGAGCCGGAAATATTCCGAATCTACCCCAATCCAACGATGAATGAATTTACCATCCGTATCCCGGGTGCGATCCGGCAATCAACAACTATTTCCTTTCATGACCTGCAGGGTCGCATCTTGTACCATGGCACAATTACAGGTAATAGGGAAACCTTCAGGGCAGGAGAGATCTTTGGCAGCGAAGGAATCTATTTGTTACGTCTCAGGGATTCCGACGGAAACATCCTTTATTCCGGGAAGATCAGGGTAGTACGGGTCAGGGGATACTGATCACAGCATCAAATGCCCTTTTCTCACCCTGAGGATGATCAATACTTCAGGATAGACAATGCCCAGGCCCCGCATTCTCGGGGCGCAGCATACAATCATTGCTCACTTCAGCGTCAGATCCAGCGTGCCGCCCCTGATATAATAGCAGGGCGGATAACACTCGCCCTCGCCATTCACCACGCGCATCTTGTCGGCATCAACCACAAATATAGATTCACCGTCTTTTTGATAGGTGGCCATAACAGCATATTCGAGACCCACTTCAGAATAGAGGAAAAGCTCTTCAGAACGCGCCGTATCCCTGTAATCAACCACTCCTGACTCATAATCGCCCTCGTAGAACGTGA
>CAZPTO010000348.1:0-4395 GCA_964589155.1 uncultured Bacteroidaceae bacterium
TCTCTTGTTATGTTATGTGCATTAACCTTTGGTTTCATAGGCTAAAACGGCAATCCATTGTCTTCTTGTTCTTGTACTAAATCGTTAACTTGATCTTGCGCCACGTCTGCCTGGGTCTCCCTCTTAACCTCTAAGGGCTGAATAGATATGGCCTTGTTAGAACCAAAATAACGCTTCTTCTCTGGGTCGTCTTTAGGAGCCCACTCCCTTCCGTCTAACACAAAACCGACCTTGACCTTGTCTCCCGTAGAGACGTAGTCAATCTTGTCGACGTTCTTTTGAACCAACTCAAAAGGAATGGTTTTGGTGTACGTCTTGTCTTTAAACTCCTCGGTAACCTCAAGAACAAACTCTCGTTTCTGGAACTTATCTGAGATAACCTGGGTGTCTTTCTTTAAGTACACCCTGCCTTCGATTTCAAAAAAATTGTTCTTCTGCATAGTTGTTTACTTGTTTAATTCTGCTTTTATGTAATCGTTATAATCGTCATAATCCTCATACAGGCCGCTGGCATCAAGATACGTGTCATCATCGCTAAAATGTTCCTGTACCGCTTCTTTGGCGGCGAACCCATTGTCCAGATAAATGCACTTTAGGTTATACGCTTCTAATTCCGGCTTCACCCACGAACAAAATGCAAGCCCGTTTAAGATGAAGCTATCATTCTTAGGCTGCGTCAACCCGTTTGCCTCTAAGTGACTTAAATAGTCAAAGAACCCCTCAAACACATCACACGCATGCTCAATACCGGTACCCTGAACTGTCGTCCAATATTTAGGGGAGTTCCCAACTTTCTCCTTTGCGTTTCTAAGCTCCCATCCCCCACGATCATTCTTGAATCCAATGGCATGATGCGTAACGTGATCCCAGCTTCTAAACACAAAGTCCACCTCCTTGCATTGGGCTCTAAGAACCTCATAAGATATGGCCCGACTAGCGGCGTAAGCTATTAGGTAGCGATCTTCAATATCACGAACGTCCACAATCTCTATCCCCGTTTCAACATCTGGTACATTATCCGGGTTGTGCTTTACCGCCTCAATCCTCCCGTCTACAATCTTTGCAATAGCCTCCCTAAACGTGCATCCTTCAAGCTTGCGAACCACATCAATCACGTCACCGCCCTCTTGTATACCATAATCTCTCCACGTGTTCTTCTTGAGGTTAACGACAAACGAGGGAATGTTCTCTGCCCTGAAAGGAGAATTATACCAATGGCGGGCTTGCCCCCTCCGCGTGGGATCAAACCCATAATTCGATAATACATGCGTGATGTCCGTTTCCTTAGCCTGTTGTTTTCTGTCCATTACGATTGGTATATTAAACTTAATTCATTAGATGGCACGATGGTCCATTCAAAATCATTATCTGGCTCGGGCCCCACCAACTCAAAAAACGCTGCCATGAAATCTCCCGCGTTTACAGGGCCTTCAAGATATATTATTCGTTCATAAGGGTCCACGGTCAATATCACCTTGGCAGTGGTTTGGTTAGGTGTTTCCTCACATCCTTATCAATCTCCGTCTCTCGGCTTACCCCAATACCTGTACACTCATTGCACCTGTAAACCGAATACCTGTTCATTGGGGTTACATAAGACTTCTTATTAAGCCACGTTATGTTTTCGCTATCGCACCGATGGCACCGCGTAACGTCCCGACCCACTCCATAATACAAAGACACGTTGGGGTGACTCCTCATCCAAGGCCTGAGCGTGATATACAACTCCTCTAACCCCATAATGTCTTGCTCGTTATACCTCAACATAACATCAAGAGCATCTTCCTCTCCCCTAACACACCTGTGCCACAACTCTAACCCCTCGTGCTCCATCTTCTCCGTTAACTTGAGGTGTTTATTTAAAAACCCCTGCTTATTGGATGTGAAGCTTGCAATCTTTCGTACTTGTAAAAGGGTGTCAATAACCTGATAAGGACTGGGTGGTATAATACCATTTGTTATAAAGCGCGCGTTAAGCATGCTTAAATCAAAGCGAACCCCATTGTGCGCAATAATTATATCCGCATGATCCACGAACTCCCACACTTGTTGGGTTATCCGCTTATCATCTGACGCAATGGCCTCCTCTGGCGTCAAAATATCACTGTATACCTGATCCTCAAACAACCACTTCACGGCATAACTCAATAAATGACGATCCCTTAAAACGCTGTCTGATGTTATCTGGTACTTACCTAATCTCCACGCACTAACCTCCAGTGGGGTGGTTTCAATATCCAGAACTAATACATTTGGCTTCCTGTCTTCGCCGGGGTCTACGTCCTCCAACAACCCCCTCTCCCTTGCCTCGCGAACATATCTACTTAACGACTCTGTGCTTAGTCCATAAAACTCAGTAGCTTTCGCCTTGCCGTGTTGAACAAGATAAGCCACTCGTTCTTTTAAGCCTTGATCTGAAATCATAATTTTTGTATTCGTTCGTATAAAGCATTGTACTTTTCATACATGCCCTCTGAGTAATCGTTTTCAATAAAGTAATCAAACCATTGTTCCCCCAACGTAAACTGCCCTTTATCCCTGTTTCTTCTGGCGGGGTCAATGCGCTTATTGATCTCTCCCTCTACTGCATATAAACGTACTGCAAAGATAACAAAGTTATCCGACCAATACCTTTTTAGATACTTCAGCCCACGCTCATCAATAACATAACTAGACACATCTGCGGTTACGTCGCCCTCTAAGCAGCAGTATCTTTTTATCGACCCGTCTTCGCCCGGCCAACAAGTAAACGCAATCATGTCAGCCATATTCAGATTGTCAAACTCTTCTTTGGTAAGAAACGTGTGCCCTTGTTCGTCGGGCGTTCTCTTTGGTCTGTCAGTATATGACTCGATCATTGGAATACCATGTTGCTGACAAAGATATTCTGCAAGATAAGTTTTCCCCGTTCCGCTCTCGCCAACAATACAAACTATCTTCTTCTTTGGAAGCAAAACACGTTCTAATCTACGTCGCGTTTGCAACCAATCAACCACACCCCCGTTGGCCTTAACGCTAATATCCCTGTCATCAATCAAAATATCACATCCTATTTTGCGACTGTCATGCCCATACCGATCTATACGATGGGGATCATTAACATTGAAATAGTGCCACTTAATGCCGTGTACCTGCATTTGTTCCTTGGCTATATCAGCATGTTCCTTCTCCCGGCACGTGTTAATAATAACAGTGTGGCCTAAATCGTATAGCCAATTGATTGTTTCTTTAGCGCCGGGGATCAATTCCCCAATACCTGGATATACCTCATAAAATATGGTGTTATCCACATCCACAGACACAATAATGTTATTCATGAAAATGTGTTATGATTTTTCGGGAGAGTGAGTCAGGTCACTGAGAAAGTCAATGAACCTCTTCAACGCAGTATCCCCTCTTTTAATGCGCATCGACTTCCTGCGCTTAGCGTGTAACAAACACGCCCTGTATCCGCGCATCCACGCCTCAGACTCAATGATCTTTAGTTCGCGCTTGATTGTATCATCATAGTTGTCGCACACCCCGGTGGACTGCAAAAAACCGTAAAGAGATGATGACCCCATGTTTGTTTCTGATTTATTGTTAAAACAAATATACAACATATACGCTTATCCCCATAAGGATGTGGGCATTTTTTATTAACAAAGCATGAAATATGCCAAGTTTCCTGCCACAAATAGCCTGGATTTTCTTATCTTTACACCATATAATCACAATCTTATGGCAAAAAACAAACAACGACAGCGCAAAAAAGACATGCTTCAAAACAAGAGGTTTCTAAAATACCTCATCAAGAAGCACGAACGACTGACCATGATCTTGGATGACAACATCTCAAAGAAGGCAGATCCCATTGAAGATGATATATTGCTATTAAGAGAAGAGTGGGATGCTTTTGACAATTCGTCATTACCATGGGCCTCACATGAAGGCAATCCCGATGAAATTGTCACTCAGGGTGAACTTTACACTGACACCACGTCAGGTTAATCCTGACGGCACAGTTATTGACTATATGCTTTCACATATTGCGTATCGCAATTTGCGAATTGCAAATTATAAAACCTAAAAGATATGACTATGTTTGTATGGGATTATTACGAACCGAGAAGCTACGAGTTCAAGGACGAGGGAGATGCCTTTAAAGCAGAAATCCCAATTGTGGGGGCCAATAAAGAAGAGATTAAGGTGAACACCCATAACGGGAGCCTCGTTGTGTCATTTGACGGAAACAACTTTACACCGGCTTTTACCAAAAAGTGGACTCTCGTAGATGGGATGTCCGCTAAAGACGTAACGGCAAAATATGAAAACGGTGTGTTAACCTTGGTGGCGCAGAAGCCTAAAGGGTATGAACAGGAGATTAAGGTGGAGTAGCCTACTTACCGGAACAAC
>CAZPTO010000349.1:0-4393 GCA_964589155.1 uncultured Bacteroidaceae bacterium
TCTCAGCAGCTACATGTCTACCGTTGCTGTAAACGAAGCCGGGACGTTCGATTTCAATGCTTCCGATGCGTTCTTTACGGTGCAGGTTGAATACCTGCAACCCAATACCAACTCTGAAGCCTGGTTGAATTATATAACTGTCAACGCAAGGGCCAGTTTATCGTTGCTGGGTGATGAACTTTCATTCAGGGACAGCAGGTCGGTGAATTTTGGTGGCATCACTGAATTCAGGGTGGCAAATGCAACTTCAGGCATGCAGTTGTGGGAGATCACGGATCCCGGGAACCCGCGTAAGATCGCTTATAGCCTGACGGGCGGAACTGCCTCATTTAAGCTTGAAACAAGTGAGTTACGGGAATTCATCGCCTTCAATCCAGCAGGGGATTTCCCATCGCCCGGCATAACCGGACCCGGGCTCGGACGAGTCCCGAACCAAAATCTGCATGGGACTGCGCCTCCTGACATGCTGGTCATTTATCCGGAGGAATTCGAGGAACAGGCGAACCGGCTGGCCGAGCACCGGAGCTCCAACGATAACCTTACTATTCAACTGGTCACCCAGGAGATGATTTTTAACGAATTTTCTTCAGGCACACCAAATGTCAGCGCCATAAGGAATTACCTCAAGATGTACTACGATACCCATCCCGCAGAGCAAATGTCCAGGTACCTGTTGCTTTTTGGCGACGGCTCTTACGATAACAGGGATACAGCTTCGGGTAACCCGAACAAGATCATGACCTACCAATCCGCCAATTCACTCGTACCTACCAGCTCATTTGTATCTGACGATTTCTTCGGATTGCTGGATACAGGAGAGAAACTGTACGACGGATTGCTGGATATCGGGATTGGCAGACTGCCTGTCTCCACTGTTGAAGAAGCCGAACTCATTGTGGACAAGATCATTACCTACGATCAAAATGAAACCATTGGTGAATGGCGGAATTACCTTTGCTTCATTGCCGACGATGAAGATGGCAATATTCATATGAAACAGGCCAACAGGCTCGCATCCTATATCGAGGATTATTATCCCGAATACAATATTAACAAAATTTTTATGGATGCCTTCCCACAGGAAACCACACCCACGGGCGACAGGTATCCCGATGTTACGCGTGCCATTAACGACCAGATGAACAGAGGTGCACTTGTGATCAACTATACCGGTCATGGGGGCGTTACCGGACTGGCCCATGAGAAGATCATGGATCTGACCAATATCAAATCATGGAGAAACGAAGGAAAACTTCCCTTGTTCATGACAGCTACCTGTGAATTCAGCCGGTACGATGAATACAATGCATCTCAAAAATCCGAAGTTACATCGGCGGGAGAAGAGGTAATGCTGAACCCCGCGGGTGGAAGCATCGCACTGTTTACCACTACGCGACTCGTTTACTCCGGACCCAATTTTACATTGAATGAAAAGTTTTACGAGATCGTATTCGAAAAAAAGGAAAATGGTGAGAGCTATCGGTTGGGGGACATCATCGTTTACAGTAAAAACAATGTTGGTTCCGGTATCAATAAAAGAAATTTCACGCTGTTGGGAGATCCATCGCTCAGCCTTGCTTTCCCCAGGAACCTGGTCATCACGGACTCCATCAACCGGATGCCCATTGAGACATTCCAGGATACGATCTCAGCCCTTGATTTTGTCAGGGTGAGTGGCCATGTGCAAGATCAGAAAGGTAACCTGCTCAGCGATTTCAACGGATCGGTGATCCCCATTGTGTATGATAAAAAGACCAACCTGAAGACCCTCGCCAATGATGGTGGCAGTTCCATGGATTTCCAGTCACGCAACAGCATCCTGTACAAAGGAAATGCTACAGTAAATGAGGGCCGGTTCAGTTTTGGGTTTTATGTGCCCAAAGACATCAGTTATTATATTGGTGACGGAAAGATCAGTTATTACGGCTACAGTGAAAACAAGGATGCGCATGGTGCTTCACCCGGATTCGCGATCGGCGGCATCGGCGATTTCTCTGCGCTGGATACAGTCGGACCGGAGATCAGGGTATTTATGAATGATTCGTTGTTCAAAAACGGAGGTATCGTGACAGATTCCCCGGAATTACTTGTTTATGTGAATGATCCATATGGGATCAATACCACGGGGAACGGAATCGGGCACGACATCACCTCCACCCTGAATGATGACCGTTTCAATGCGATCATTCTGAACCAGTATTACCAGGCTGATCCGGACAGTTACAGTTCAGGTTCGGTGAGGTATCCCTATGATGATCTTCCCGAAGGCAGGCATTCCATCACAGTCAAGGTGTGGGACATCTTCAATAACTCGGCAACCGGGAAGGTTGATTTTGTTGTCGTTCAATCTTCCGAAATGCTGCTTGAAAATATCTATAATTATCCCAATCCTTTTATCGACCAGACCTTCTTTAACATAGAGCATAACCGGCCTGACCAGGAGCTGGAGGTGATCATCAGAATCTATGATCTCAGGGGCAGTGTTGTGGGGGTATTGCAGCAGACGGTCTATTCGGGAGGATACAGGGTCGATCCGCTTTCATGGCAGGGAAAATCCATGGGTGGTGCAACGCTGGGGGGCGGGATATATGTCTATAAGGTCACGGTCAGAAGCGAAGAGGGAGAAACAGCCGCAGGAGCCGGGCGCCTGGTCATTAAAAGGTAAAGCAAATAATGTGACCTGCAGGAAAATATTTTATGTACCCATGTCGTATATATATTGACCCGCAATAGCTTAAAAAAGATAAAACCACTATATTTGTGTTCTGAAAAAACTAGAATTAATGTTTAGATCAAATCAAGGCAAAACCATTCAAATTGCAGGAGTTGTCCTGCTGCTTTTCTTCATGGGAAGCCAGGCCTCCGGACAACTGAGCATCAGGGAACTCAAAGGAGGTGACCTGAATACGATCAACACCGCCGTACCCTTTATCACCATCGCCCCGGACTCCCGGGCAGGTGCACTGGGTGACGCAGGTGTAGCTACACGTCCGGATATCAATTCACAGCACTGGAATGTGGCCAAATATGCGTTCATGGAGGAGGATGGCGGACTGTCCATTTCCTACACCCCCTGGCTGCGCAAGATCATCCCGGATATCAACCTGGCCTATCTTTCTTCTTACTGGAAACCCACCGACGAACAGGTGATCAGCGGATCATTGCGTTATTTCTCGCTGGGCCAAATCACTTTCACAGACATCCAGGGGGAGATCCAGGGGCAGTTCACGCCTTTCGAAATGGCAGTTGATGCAGGATACTCAAGGCTGTTTACCGATAATTTCTCCGGCGGTATCGTTTTCCGGTACATCCACTCGAACCTGACCAGCGGTCAGCTCGTGGGCGGAGAAGAATCACAGGCGGGTATTTCTGTCGCTTCCGACCTGGGGTTTTATTACCAGGATGACCTGCGACTTGGTGGCAATGACGGTGGCTATGCATGGGGCGTGACCCTGTCGAATTTGGGTACACCGATCTCCTATACGGCCGATGCCGACAAGATCCCGATCCCTTCGAATCTGCGCCTGGGCGGAAGGTTTGATTATGGCCTGGACGATTACAATGAAATGAGCTTCAGTTTAGAGTTCAACAAGCTGCTCGTTCCCACCCGCCCGGTAATGGAGGGTGATTCAGTAGTGCGCGGGTATCCCGAGCCGGAGTCGATCGTACTGGGGATGATCCAGTCGTTTTATGATGCACCCGGGATCAACTACGATGACGGGTCTCACAGTTCAGGTTTCCGCGAGGAGATGGCCGAGGTGATGGTCAGCGCCGGCGTGGAGTACTGGTACCGGGAGCAGTTCGCGATCCGTGCAGGGTATTTCCACGAAGCTGCAGTGAAGGGCAACCGGAAATACGTGACCCTCGGAGTTGGACTGAAACTGAATGTCTTCTCGCTCGATTTTGCTTATCTCGTTCCCACCAACGGACAGGAAAGTCCGCTTGCCAATACCTTACGATTTACACTCGGATTTGATTTTGAAAGTCTGAAGCTGTAAATTGCCGCATGGTTCAACGTATCGGATTCGGATATGACGTGCACCGCCTTGAAGAGGGAATCCCACTTCGACTCGGCGGCGTAAGTATACCCCATTCCATGGGTGCAAAAGGACATTCAGATGCGGATGTGCTGATACACGCCATCTGTGATGCGCTGCTCGGCGCAGCTGCATTGGGTGATATCGGCAAGCATTTTCCCGATGACCAGGAAGAATACAAGGGGATCAACAGCCTCCTTATACTCGAAAAAACCATCAGCCTGCTACAAAAAACAGGGTACAGGATCGGAAACATTGATTCAACGATCTGCCTGGAGTTACCCAAAATACAACCCTATATTGAAAATATGCGGTCCGCACTTTCAATGGCTATGGGGATCGATAAGGACCAGGTC
>CAZPTO010000350.1:0-4383 GCA_964589155.1 uncultured Bacteroidaceae bacterium
ATTTTGTGCCAACAAAGAAACAGTTAAGCAGGGGAATCGAATATATCAGAAAGACGCCCCAGGTGCGCGATGTATTGCTCTCCGGTGGAGACCCGTTTATGCTTTCTGACGAAATGATTGACTGGTTGCTTTCCGAGATCAGCAGCATCGAACATGTGGAGTTGATCCGGATTGGGACCAGGATGCCGGTTGTTCTTCCATACAGGATAACAGATGAGTTGATCAGCATACTTAAGAAATATCAACCCGTCTGGATCAATACCCATTTCAATCATCCCAGGGAGATTACAGCATCTTCCAAGGAAGCAATTGCCAGGCTTGCAGATGGAGGTTTTCCACTTGGAAACCAATCAGTGTTACTCGCCGATGTGAACGATTGTCCACGTATCATGAAATCACTGCTTCATAAGCTGGTGGCAAACCGCATTCGCCCATATTATCTCTACCAGTGCGACCTGGCGGAAGGACTTTCACATTTCAGAACACCCATCGGAAAGGGTATAGAAATCATGGAAAGCCTCGTGGGACATACCAGTGGATTTGCGCGGCCGACATATGTCATTGATGCACCTGGCGGCGGAGGTAAAATCCCGGTTATGCCGAATTATATCATTTCCTGGTCGACAAATCGCGTTGTGCTCAGAAATTATGAAGGCGTAATCACTTCATACAAAGAACCGGATACCTACGAGCCAAAAATGTGTGACCGGGATTGTGATAAATGCAGCCTCGACCTTGAATTGGGAGAAGGAGATGAATCAGATTCGATTGGCATAGAAAAACTGTTGCGGAGTGAAAGCGACATGATTTCACTGGTGCCGGAGAACAATGAACGAATTCAAAGAAGAGACGATAATGCAGGATAAAATAGAGATCATTGGAACAAATTCAACCATACAACACGGCGAACATAATAAACGGATCTATCTCATCAAGCTGGATGAGCGGGATGTGGGCAATATTACTTCATTGCTGAATATCCTTGCCAGAGAACGATCCTATTCCAAGATATTTTGTAAGGTCCCGGCATGGGCATCACCGGTATTTAATGCGGACGGGTTCATTATGGAGGCCTATATACCCGGTTTCTATTCCGGAACGGAAGGGGTATGTTTTATGTCAAAATTCCTGAATTCCGACCGGTTGCTTGGCATTGAAACCAATGCGTTGCAGGATTTCAGTAAAATACTGAAAACGAGCGGTAATAAAGAATATCATGGAACCTCTGAAGCGAAATCATTTACTGAGGAGGCTTCTGCTGATCCGCATGCTGAGCAGGGACCGGTGGTTACTGTTCTCAAAGAGGAGGATGCCGATGAAATCGCATCTGTCTACAGAAGGGTATTTAAAAGTTACCCTTTCCCGATCCATGATCCCAATTTCATCAGGAAAACCATGCGTGAGCATCTGCGCTATTTTGGTGTGCGTGATCATGGTGGACTGATTGCGCTTTCCTCCGCCGAAATGGACCCAGCTGCAAAAAATGCTGAGATGACAGATTTTGCGACATTGCCCGAAGCCAGGGGAAAGAGAACCGCCTTTTATCTGCTACGTGCAATGGAGCAGCAGATGAAAACGCAGGGAATCATTACACTTTATACCATTGCCAGGTTGAATTCAATCCCTATGAATAAAACGTTCCTGAAACTTCAGTATTCCTATTCAGGAACCCTTATTAATAATACCAATATTTCCGGAAGTATTGAAAGTATGAATGTGTTGTATAAGCGCGTAAATTGAACATATGATGAATTTAGGTTTGAGATGTGGATATGCAGAGGAGTGCCCTGTCTACCTGGGCAAAACTGAAGTGAAAGAAATGCCGCTTCACCTCCTGCGAAATGTGTTCTGCAATCGGGGAAAGAAGGGCTGGAAGAATTGTAGCCGTTACAATCTACTTGAACAGGGAACCGAGGTACATGACAACATCCATCCTTTCTCTGAACAATAAAAAAATAGACGTTTCCTACCATGAGTCAACAAAAGAAAATAGAAAAGGACCTTGATCCTTATGAAAGAAAAATGCTGAAGTTGCTTGAAGAAAGCGGGCAAATGAAATTTGGAGAAATCATCATGCGGCTGGGACTATCAGCCAACCATGGTCAGCGTGTGCTGAATTCGCTGATGGATAAAAAATTATTGGTCCATGGAGATGGGTCCAGGTACAAAGCTCCTTAAGAAAGATCCGTATGCATATTTTAGATGTACTCATCATCATTCTTTACCTCATTGTTATCCTCGGGGTAGGGTTTTATTTTTTCAGGAAGAACAAAGATATTGATGAGTACTACGTTGGAGGGCGCAGGCTGAGTAGCCTGCATATAGGACTTTCCGTGGTTGCTACTGATGTGGGCGGAGGATTTTCAATCGGTCTGGGTGGACTGGGCTTTGTGATGGGTGTTTCCGGGAGCTGGCTGCTTTTTACAGGACTTGTCGGGGCATGGATGAGTGGTGTTTTCCTGATCCCGATGGTTTCTTCCATTGCACGGGAGAAAAAATTCTTTTCTTTTCCGCAGTTTCTCGGCTATATATTCGACAAGCGGGTGGCGTTGATTGCAGGGATCATCTCAGCAATCGGTTACCTGGGATTTACCAGTTCTCAGATTCTTGCAGGGGCCAAACTTGCTTCTTCAACGTTCCAGGGATTGAGCCTCGACCAGGCCCTGCTGGTGATGGGAGTGATCACAGTGGTTTATACCGTGTTTGGCGGGATTAAGGCAGTGATCTACACCGATACAATCCAGTGGATCATACTTATGGGCGGACTCACGCTGATTGGTTTACCCTTTGCATATACAAGTATTGGCGGCATGGAGGCGATCAGGGAGACCCTCGATCCTGCTTTCTTGAAACTGAATAATGTCAGCTGGCAACAACTGGTCAACTGGGCATTCACGATCATTCCCATCTGGTTTGTGGGAATGACACTGTATCAGCGGATTTATGCTGCGCGTGATACCAAAACGGCCAAGAAAGCCTGGTTTATTGCAGGGTTGTTTGAATATCCCCTCATGGCTTTTATCGGTTCACTGCTGGGTATGTTTGCCCGTGTGGCTCTCGAACAGGGGGTGATAAGCGGATTCACGATTGCCAGCATCGACCCCGAAATGGGATTGCCGCTGCTGTTGAAAAGTGTGTTGCCGGTGGGACTGCTCGGATTGGTGATCTCAGCATATTTTTCTGCGATCATGTCCACGGCCGATAGCTGTATGATGGCCTCATCAGGCAATATCCTTACAGATGTGTTGCGAAAGCATACCAGCCATAATGGATTGCGCTATTCTCAGTTCATTACGTTCGCTATCGGTGCATCGGCACTCCTGCTGGCCATGTCGATGGAAAATGTCCTGGAGTTGATGTTGCATTCCTATGCGTTTATGGTTGCAGGTATGTTTGTGCCCGTGATGGCAGCCCTGGTACATAAACGCCCTGACCCTATCGCTGCATTTTATTCCATGATCACAGGGGGGCTGGTTTCGCTGACACTGATACTTTCAGGAGCTGATCTCCCGCTGGGACTGGACCCGATCGTATTCGGAATTGGGGGAGGTGGATTGGTGTATGTACTGGTATCTTTTGCCCGGAATAACCGTTGGTAAAGGTTCTTTATGCGGCATCCTTTATATTCACGCTACATCCGGTTTTTGGAATGTATTGTGATGTGAGGCTGCCTGATTATCAGAAAATTTCTATTGTTTTCTTAATCAATCCTGATGATGTTTTTAAAATTTCACAGGATTTTTTTAAGCGCAATATTGAATTTTTCTGCTATATTCGGAACTTCACCCAACCAGCACTGATATATATGAAGTGTTAACCCAAAACTAACTGCCATGACAAAAGCCCAGGTAAAAGAGGCAGTGGTACCTGCCAGTCTTACCCTGCCATTTATCCTCATTACCATCTGCTTCCCGCTTTGGGGATTCGCCAATGACATCACTAACCCGATGGTTTCCTCTTTCAAGACCATCCTCCTGATGCCCAACTGGCAAAGCGCCCTTATCCAGATGGCCTTCTACGGTGGGTACTTTGCCATGGCTTTTCCTGCAGCACTGTTTATCAAACGATACAGTTACAAGTCAGGGATCCTGATGGGACTGGGATTATATGCACTCGGGGGATTGCTGTTTATCCCGGCCTCGTATCTGGGTGTGTTTGCCCCGTTCATCATAGCTTATTTTATACTGACCTGCGGGCTTTCTTTCCTGGAGACAAGTGCCAATCCATACATTCTTTCCATGGGTTCGGAACGTACGGCCACACAAAGATTAAATCTTGCTCAATCTTTTAATCCTGTGGGATCACTGCTGGGGATGCTGACTGCCAAGGAGTTTATTCTGAGCAAACTCAATCCTGCTGAATATGATGAGCGCGCGGCACTTG
>CAZPTO010000351.1:0-4358 GCA_964589155.1 uncultured Bacteroidaceae bacterium
ATAGATAAGATGGATCACTGGGAAAGCCAGATAGGGAAATTCAATTATCCTACAAAGTCTGTTCCTATCGAGCCTATGAGCGAAAACTTTTTTGAGGTTGAAGGCGAGCGAATTGAGGTTATTCCCAAAGTGATGGGAGATATGAAATACAATACGGTAGTATGGATACCTTCCATTAAGACTTTGATCGGCAGCGATGTTCTGTTTAACCAGGCTCATCCGTTTACATGTGAAGTAGATGCCGAACAGCGAAAGCAATGGATCAAAGAGGCCCGTTATAACCTGTTCTACCTGGACAGCGACCAGGTGTATATTGACCTGCTGACCGACTCCGGGACGGGATCCATGAGCCAGGAACAGTGGGCGGCGATCATGAAAGGAGATGAGGCATATGCCGGCAGCCGCTCATTCATAGAATTGCGTGAGACCATCCGGGAACTCACCGGATTTCAGCATGTGCTACCTACCCACCAGGGCCGTGCCGCAGAAAATGTACTCTTCTCAACCACGGTAAAAGAAGGTGATGTGCTTCCCGGAAATGCCCACTTCGACACCACCAAAGGTCATATTGAATTCCGGAAAGCACGGGCAATTGACTGTACCATCGACGAGGCATCCAGGACCGAATTATTTCATCCGTTTAAAGGGAATGTGGATATTGCCAAACTCGAACGAACAGTCGCCGGGTTTGGACGCGATCGGATTCCCATGATCATTGTCACCATCACCTGCAACTCCACCGGTGGTCAACCCGTCAGCATGGAAAACCTCAGGCAGGTGCGTGCATTTTCCCAACAACACGATATACCCGTGTTCTTCGATTCGGCCAGGTTTGCCGAGAATGCCTGGTTCATAAAAACCCGGGAGAAAGGATACGCCGATAAGGGAATCAGGGAGATTGTAAAGGAAATGTTCAGCTATGCGGACGGGATGACCATGAGCAGTAAAAAAGACGGGCTGGTGAATATCGGCGGTTTCCTGGCCATGCGTGAACATGATCTCTACAAACGTGCTTCGCATTTCAATATCATGTTCGAGGGATTTCTATCGTATGGCGGAATGGCTGGTCGTGACATGGCAGCGCTTTCTGTTGGACTGATGGAGGCTACTACATTCGAATTCCTGGAAAGCAGGATCAAACAGGTGCACTACCTGGGAGAAAAACTGAGCTCCTATGGCATTCCCATACAGGAACCGTTCGGTGGACATGCGATTTTTGTGGATGCAAAAAGGTTTCTTCCAAAAGTGCCCAAAGAGGAGTACATCGGGCAAACCCTTGCCATCGAATTCTATCTTGAGGGTGGGGTCAGGGGTGTTGAAATCGGAACATTGCTGGCCGACCGTGATCCGGATACGCGTCAGAACAGGTATCCCGAACTTGAACTGGTGAGACTCACGATCCCCCGCCGCGTATATACCCGTAGTCATATGGATTATATTGCTGCTACACTGAAAAATGTATACGACCGAAGGGACAAGATTACCCGTGGTTACAAAATTATGGATGAAGCACCCCTGATGCGGCATTTCACCGTCGAACTCAGGCCAATAGGAAGGTAATCCGCGGAAAAAAATAGTCGCATATAAAGCCGCGTTCCAGTATCTCGAAGCCTGCCGTCTGAATACACATGCCCTGAGCGTTCTTCAGTCAAAAGTCATGATGCCCGAACTTTTACCATTGCAACGTGTTCCACCCCTTGTTATTCAAAAATAAAAGCCGACATTTATCGGCCGGAACATGAAAGATCTTACTACAGGAAGAATCGGGTTGTCCATTTTCAAGTTTGCCTTGCCGATGCTGATCGGACAGATGTTTCAACAGTTATATACATTTGTCGACCAGATCATTGTGGGAAACTTCCTGGGCAAGGAAGCGCTTGCAGCTGTAGGTGCATCTTTTCCCATTATATTCACGCTCATTGCATTGGTGATTGGTATCGCCAGCGGGGGCACCATTGTGATCTCCCAGTTTTTTGGTGCCAAGGATTTCAGGATGGTGAAACGTGCAATCGATACAGTATTCATCATGTTGTTTATTGCCGCAATCATCCTCACCGCTGCGGGGTATCCCTTTATTGAACAGATCTTTCGCCTGATCCAGTTACCTGAAGAACTCATGGACCAGGGAGTAGCATATCTCTCGGTATATATTGGCGGACTTATCCTGTTCTTTGGATACAACGGTGTGGCGGCTATTTTACGCGGACTCGGAGACTCGATCACACCCCTGTATTTCCTGATCCTTGCTACGGTGCTCAATATCGGCCTCGACTTGCTTTTTATCGTTGTATGGGGCTGGGGTGTGGAAGGAGCCGCATGGGCCACCCTGATCGCACAGGGAGTCGCATTCCTCGCAGCAGCCATCTATCTTGACAGGTACCATGAACTGATTAATTTTAATATCAGGAATTTCGCCTTTGATAAAAAAGTCTTCCGGGAAAGCATGCGGATCGGTCTCCCCACCGGCCTTCAGCACACCTTTGTTTCATTGGGAATGATGGCCCTGATGGGAATCGTGAATACCTTCGGCACAAATGTTACAGCTGCTTATACTGCAGCTGTAAGAATCGACAGCCTCGCGGTGATCCCGGCTATGGTATTCGCACAGGCCCTGGCTACCTACGTGGGACAAAATATGGGGGCCGGAAAGCTTGAAAGGGTGAACAGGGGCCTGTGGACCACATTTTTCATGTCTTCTGCAGTCTCTGTGGTAATGACAATTATTGTTATCCTGTTTAAATACCCCCTGATGGGATGGTTCACTGAAGATACCACCGTTATCAACATTGGAGGAGACTACCTGACTATTGTCACCTCATTTTACCTCATCTTTACTTCGATGTTCATCTTTGGCAGTGTGATGAGAGGGGCAGGCGACACCCTGATCCCGATGTTCATAACCCTCTTTGCTCTCTGGTTCATACGTATCCCGGCAGCATTTGCGCTGAGCCGTGAATTTGGTGAGACAGGGATCTGGTGGTCCATCCCTTCAGGCTGGACAGTCGGGCTGGTACTAACACTGATTTATTACAAAATGGGCAGGTGGAAATCCAAAGTGGTCGTACAAAAAGCTGAACAATAATCTGTTTGTGATGTATTATTACTGTTCGCTCATACAAAATGCAATATGGAAACAATACAAACCCTCACACAGATTGCTGAAGATATTTACACAGGGCTGACCGCCCGGCCTAAATACATTCTGTCAAAATATTTTTATGATGACCGTGGAAGCAAGATCTTCCGCGAGATCATGAACATGCCTGAGTACTATCTTACGAATGCTGAAGCCGAGATTTTCAAGATACACAGCACTGATATATCAAGTCAATTCTGTGATACCTGTGCATCCATCGACCTTGTGGAGCTGGGGGCAGGAGATGGCGCCAAGACAAGGATCCTCCTGGAGCACATGTACAATAATAATGTTTCGTTCAGGTATATACCGGTAGATATCTCAGAAGAGGCCAACCGAATCCTGACCGCCAGCCTGCATGAACGCTTCAATGGGATACAGATCGAGGAAAAGACAGGGGATTACTTTGATATGATGGGCGAACTCAGCCGGTTATACGCCAACAGGAAAGTGGTCATGTTCCTGGGTTCGAACCTGGGAAATTTAAGTGTCCCGGAGAGCCTGGATTTTCTCAAAAAGCTGTCATCCATGATGACCAGCAAGGACAAATTGTTCCTGGGGCTCGATCTCAAAAAAGATCCGGATATCATCAGGAAAGCTTATGATGATGCTGCAGGGCATACACGTGAATTCAACCTGAACCTGTTAAAAAGATTTAACCGGGAGCTGGATGCCGACTTCGACACCTCCTGCTTCCGGCATGCGCCGGTTTATGACCCCATCACCGGTACTGCAAAAAGCTACCTGGTAAGTACAAAGGACCAGGTAGTCAGTTTTCCTGCCATTGGAAAAGAGATACAATTTCAGAAATGGGAAGCCATTTATACCGAAATGTCCCAGAAATACGACCTGGACATGATCCGTGAACTTGCTGAAAGCAGTGGTTTTGAAGTAGTGAAAAATTATTACGACAGCCAGGGGTATTTTATCAATACCCTGTGGACAAAAATTTAAGACAAAAATCTTTCGGGAAGAGAACAATAACCGCAGAAAATATTCCTGCCTTCGTTTATACCGAATCACTGTTAAAATTCCTTAATTTAACTACAGAGTCTGCATTTCACTTGAAGATACTCTGAATTATACGTAATTTGGGTACAAATTTTACGTTTAATTTGCAGATGCGCACCCTGGTTCCTAATACGCTGCTAAAAGTTATCATTCTTTTTTTGCTTTCAGGGTCGGTTTGCCTGCAGGCACAAAAGGAAATAAAATTTAAGCG
>CAZPTO010000352.1:0-4339 GCA_964589155.1 uncultured Bacteroidaceae bacterium
GATTGTTCGAAATAGAGGTAATAATGCAACCTCGTAGGAGTGAAAGCATCACCGAGGATCATGTCCGCGGTGAATGCCACGGAATCATACAGTTCATATTCCGCCCCGGATTCATAGTCAAAGTACTTGAACTTGAGGTACTCGCCGGTACTTACATCGCTGTATACGATCATATTGAATACATAGTAATCCTCCACTTCAAAATAGATGGGATCCACAATGCCCCTGCACTGACCATCCACAAATGCGCCGAGAAATCCCGAACGTGCGGTATCCCTGTCAATATAGACCTGTGCAGTCAGCTGCCCGTCAAAGTCAAAGTCAGCCGGAACATAGGTCCAGTCGGCCGGCAATACCACGTTCACGGTCACATCAAACTGCTCCGTGGTGGACAGCTGTCCGTCGCTCGCTATCACACTGATGGTCGCCGTTCCGTAGGTCTCCTCAGTGATCGTAATCTCTGTACCGCTTAATGCGGCCGTTATTGCCGTCGGATTGCTGTTGGCAATTGTATAACCAAGTGTATTGTCCTCGGGATCGGTAAACACACCAGATATATCAACGGTTGTGCTTCCAAACCCTGTTTCCACGGTCACATCTGAAAGCGGACCAACAACATCCGGTGCGCCGTTCACATCCACTGTAAAAGCCGTACTTGCGCTGAGTGTTGATCCGTCGCTGGCTGTGACGGTAACCGTCGTGGTGCCATGATCTACTTCTGTGATGGTGAGGGTGTTTCCGCTTACATTCACGGTAACAATTGAAGTGTTGGCACTAATAGCTGTAAAGGTCAGCGGATCCGACTCGGGATCGCTGAACGCCCCTGAAAGATCCACAGCGTAGGCGCCAAATCCTTCACCCAATGCCACATCGCTGAGTCCTGCTGCTATCGCTGGCGCCCCGTTTACATCCACCTGGAAGGTTGTTGCCACGTTCAGCCCGGAGCCATCAGAGGCAGTAACCGTGATGTCGGTAATCCCGAGGCCTGCTTCGGTGACAGTCAGCACATTTCCAGCTACTCCCACACCAACAATGCCTTCATCCGCACTGAGGGCCGTGTAGATGAGGTCATCCCCTTCCGGATCGTCAAAGGCGGCTGCAAGACTGATGTCTGATGAACCGAATCCTTCGTCATAATTCCGGTCGCTGATACCAGCTGCCACAACAGGCCCGGCATTCACATCCGCTATGAACACATCCTGCACAAAAAGGTTGGATCCGTCACGTGCGGTGACCGTAATGTTCGCCGCACCGGCATCCACTTCCGTGAGGGTGAGAATATTTCCCGATACACCGACAACAACAACGCCCAGGTTGCTACTTGAAGCGGTATAGGTAAGGGTTTCAGCTTCCGGATCAGAGAATGCCCCGGCGAGATCGATCTCAAGTGTGCCGAAACCTTTATTCAGCTGTACATCGCTGATTCCCGCTGCAACAACGGGTGCACCGTTCACCTCCACGATGAATACATCCGTTGCTTCCAGGGTGGAGCCATCGCTGGCTGTGACGGTGATAATGGAAGTACCGTGACTTATTTCGGTGATCTCTAATATATTACTGGTCAATCCTACGGTTACCACACCGGTGTTGCTGCTTTCCACATCGTAGGTGAGCTGATCCCCTTCTGGATCGCTGAAATGATTTTCGAGGTCTATAAAACTACTTACAAAGCCTTCGTTGAAGGCCTGGTCGGTGATAGCGGTGGCAACGACCGGTCCGCCGTTGACAGCAACGGTAAACACATCCTGGACAGATAATGAACCGTCATCTGCTGTTACCGTGACAGTGGAAGTACCGATACCCACATCAGTAATGGTCAGTGTATTTCCTGACACCTCCACCTGGACCACACCGGGGCTGCTGCTGCTGGCCGTAATGGTCAGTGAAACACCCTCCGGATCGGAAAATACCCCGGTAAGATCGACGTCTGATGTTCCAAAACCTTCATCAAATGAACGATTTGCAATCGGAGCCGCTACTACCGGCGCCCCGTTCACATCCACGGTAAAGACATCCTCAACTTCAAGCGTCGAGCCGTCACCAGCGGTCACGGTAATCTGGGCGTTGCCATAACCCTCCTCGATAATGCCCAGGATACTTCCGCTGATCGTTGTGGTTACCACATCCGTGTTGCTGCTTACCGCCGCATAGGTCAGTGGGTCACTCTCGGGATCCCCGAAATAATTGTCCAGGTCGATATAGATATCTCCGAATCCTTCATCGCGGCTATAGTCCGGAATTTCGGTAGTTACAACAGGAGCTCCATTGATATCCAGTTCGAAGACATCACTTACTGACAGGATTGATCCGTCGGTGACGGTCACGGTGATATCAGTGATACCAGGATCCTCTTCGGTGATCGTCAGAAGCGATCCGTTCATTGACACGCCGGCAACAGCCGGATCACCGATGCTTGCACTGTAGGTGAGCTGATCATTGTCCGGATCGGTAAAATTAGCTGCTACATCGATAACGATGGAACCGAATCCTTCATCAATATCCACATCTGCAATCGGAGACGCTACCTGTGGCGAACCGTTCACATCCACCAGAAAATCGGTGTCGCTGCTGGTCAAGCCATCATCAGCTGTCACGGTTACCGTAGTAATTCCGGGACCCACCTCTGTAATAGTGAGGGTGGTGCCGGTGACTGAAACAGTCACCACCGCTTCGTCCCCGCTGGTGGCAGTATAGGTCAGGACATCGTTGTCCTTGTCACTGAATGTATTGGTAAGATCCACGGTCTCCGTTCCAAAAAACTCATCGCGCGTGATGTCGTCAATGGTATTATCCACCTCCGGGGCATCGTTCACATTGTTGACCGTAACATTAAAAATATGTTCCGCTGTTTCCAGGCCATCATCTGCGGTCACCGTTATGACCGATGTTCCCAGGCCTGCCTCGCCAATGGTCAGCGTGGAGGCTGAAACACTCACGGTGACCACGCTCGCGTCACTGCCGACAGCAGTATAGGTGAGCGTGTTCAGGTCCGGATCGCTGAAGACCGTGTTCAGGTCGATCGCATCGGATCCAAAGTATTCATCATATTCCTGGTCACCGATCGGGTTGGAAACGACAGGCGGATCGTTTGTTACTGCATTAAACTCCAATGGCGCCATCGCATTCCCCAGGATCATATTTGTCGTAAAATCCACGGTCTCGATCACGTCATAGACCTGGCCGTCCGATTCGTTGTAGTACCTGAATTGCATCGTTTCACCGGATGATTCGTTGCTGTATACCAGGAACATGAAGCCCAGGAATCCTCCCGGACCCGGTTCCGCCAGGTCGTCAAATCCCCTGCAGGTGTCATTCACAAATGCTCCCAGTGCGCCATCGGTCATCTGCACCCCGTCAAAGTAGACAATCGCTGTGATGTCGCCACTGTTTTCATAATCAGCCGGATTCACCGACCATCCGTGTTGAGCTGTCAGCCGGGTTGAGGCCAGCAGCATTGTAGCGATAATGAGTAGAGTCGTACCATATGTACGTTTACTGAAAATAAATTCCATGGTAATAGGTTTATTGATTTAACAAGTTTTGTTGGAGTACTTTATTTATTTAAATTTTTGTATTTCAATCAGTTATTAAAACACCGTTTTTCCGGCTTATATTTTTCTAATCTATCAATGTCACTCTTTTAATGATCTGCTCCGTATCCATCACCGCTTTCAGGACATAGGTACCGCTGGGCAGTCCGCCGGCTTTCCATTCCATGCTGAATGTTCCCGGGGCCAGGTGTTGTTCTTCCAGCACCATCATCTTCTTGCCCATCAGGTCGTACACTTCAATCTGCATATGCGTTTCCTCCTGAACAGTTATGTCGATCCGCAGGTTGTCCCTGAACGGATTCGGATAGGTATTCATCCTGGTACTGCGATCCATCAACTTACCGTCAATACCCACAGCATTATCCAGATTCAGTGCAAAGGCCTGTCGTGCATCCGCAACGATCATATCGCTTCTGAACTCCAGCGTTTCCGCACAATCATAGGTCTTTCCTGAGGCAGCGTGATAATACTTAAATGATACCTCCTCACCTTCGGACATATTGCTGTATATGAGCACCTGGTATGCATAGGCATCTGCCGGGTCGAAATACATGCCACCGATCGCTCCGCGGAACTCATCGCCCACGTAAGCCATCAGCAGATCATCTTCTGATCCGATCGCTTCTCCGTTGAGGAATACCCGTGCTGTCACCGTTCCGCTGAATTCATACTTCCAGGGATCCACGCCTCCTGGCAACGGCTCATTTACTTCAAGGTACGCAGCCTTCTTGGCAGATGGCTCCGGGTACAACAGGGTTGACGGTGCGGCCACCTTGATCATGAAACCC
>CAZPTO010000353.1:0-4331 GCA_964589155.1 uncultured Bacteroidaceae bacterium
CAGTGGCAAATAAAAAAATGCTCGGATGAAAGATCTTCAGGCCGTAATATATCAGCGTCGGAACAACGCCGCTGAGCATCCAGGTTCCCGCCAGGGCGCCGATCATCAGCAGGATCAGGATAGAGGGCATGGCCGAGCTGATGCTTTTTACAATGCTTTCTCGAATATCGGTCCATTTGTGACCAAGCGATACGGAAATGATGCCCGCTACGGCGGCCGCGAGAATGAGTGCGAACTGGTTGGCACCGTCCAGGGTATGATCGCCAAAGTAGAGAACATTCAATGAGAGCAGGGCGATCAGCACAGCGATCGGGATCAATGCCTGTATAAGGGTGGGTTGTTTCTGCTTACTTTCCTCCATGCAAACACGAAATTTGGGCCACAAGATAGCCAAAATATGTTGAACTTTCTTTCGTTAGTATTACATACGGTTGGTAGTAGGATGGGGGATACTTACCCCGAAGAAAAGTTTCAAAAGAACTAAAAATCGTTTAAATTGCATTTTGAAAGAGAAGGATATGGGTCTGAATTATGATTTTTTTAAAATATCGAATGACAAAGTGGCGGAGGCGGGACGCGTCCTGATCTCAGAGCCGTTTCTCAGTGACCAGTATTTCAGACGTTCGGTCGTCTACCTCACGGAATACAGTGAAAAAGGGTCGCTGGGATTTGTGCTGAACAAGTCACTGGATATGTCGATTGCCGATGTTATCGAAGATTTTCCGATGGTGGAGTTCCCGGTTTCCTTAGGGGGACCGGTCAGTACAAATACAGTCCATTACCTTCATACGCTTGGCGATGAGATCCCCGAGAGTGTACATATTAAAGACGGGATTTTCTGGGGGGGTGATTTTGAGATCATGAAGGCGCTTGTGCAATCCGGCATCGCACACAACGGAAACCTGCGATTTTTCCTTGGCTATTCGGGCTGGTCCGAAAAGCAGCTCGAAGGAGAGTTGGAGATGAACGCCTGGCTGGTAGGGGAGATCTCCCCCGAACTGGTGATGAAGGGTGGCTCATCCGAATTCTGGACCGATACCCTGTCAGGCCTGGATGCCAGGTACAAGGCCTGGGCGAATTTTCCCGAAGACCCGGGAATGAACTGACCGGCAGCGCGGATGATCAAATAGCAAACCGGTTCGCGCTGCATGATGACAGCCCGGGGCAACAATCAACATAAAAGATCTGATCTGCAACACAGGAGGACAATGATGCAAATGGATTGTGCTGAAAGGACCGAGCATTTTGCACACATCGGCCTGTTCACCTGATCCTGTCCAGCACCTTGCGGAGATCCTGGTTCCTTCTTATTTTAATGGTCTGAATACCCGCACGCGAGCCCGCTTCCACATCTGTCTTCTTGTCCCCGATAAACCAGGAGCGCTCCGGGTCGATATCGAATTGTGCCATGGCCTTTTCAAGCATCAGGGGTTCCGGCTTTCTGCAAAGACATTGCTCTACTTTAGTATGGTGCGGACAGTAGTAGATGGCAGAGAGATGGATACCGTGCTGACCCAGCAAAGATTCCATATGACTGTGGACAGCATCCACATCATCTGTAGTGTATTTACCTTTGGCAATGCCTCCCTGGTTACTGATCACAATGAGCAGGTAATCCTTCTCCTGGAAGTGCTGTAATGCTTCTATGACGCCTTTATTGAACTCAAAATCCTCCACCCTGTATACATAATAGTGTTTTTTCGGATGGTTGATCACACCGTCACGGTCGAGGAATATTGCCTTATTCATTCGTCATTTCAATTAAATCCAAGGTTCTCAAAGAAATACGGGACGAGTGAAGGATTCATCACCACGGGATAAAAGAATCCGATCAATGCACCCCAGATATGTGCATCATGGTTGATGTTGTCACTTTTTTTCCTGCTCATATAGCTCGAATAGATGAGGTAGAGAATTCCGAAGACCAGTCCGGGGATGGGAATGGCAAAATAAAAATAGATCTTCTGCATGGGTTCAAAAAAGATGTGTGCAAATACAATGGCAGATACAAGCCCTGAAGCTCCCACTGCGCCGTAGTCCGGATCATTCCTGTGTTTTATAATGGTGCTGACACTGGAGCCGGTGATCCCGATAAAGGTCAGAATCGAAAGGTGCAGGTAGGGAGAACGGATCACATCGTGCGATTCCAGGTTGTTGAAAATGTTTTCCACGCTGTTGCCGAAAGAGAGCAATACGATCATGTTGACCACCAGGTGCACATAGTCGGTGTGCAGGAATGCATGACTGATTACCCTGAAGTATTCCTTGTTGTGCACTACCCTGTAGGGGTACAGCACATAGTTATCTGCCTGCTTTTTATACCTGAAAGCAAGTGCCGATATTAGGCTGATGAAAACGACGAGTGCAATGGTCACGGATCAATGCAGTATTTTGAAGATCAGTTCTTTGAGCAGATCTCCGGGTTCGATCATGGTACCTTTGTACCCCTTTGATTTGAGGTCATATTCACGCAACAGGCTGATGATCTCAATGACCTTGTTGGCATTGAAGTTCCTGGCAGCCTCCACATAGTCCTTGACAAAGAAAGGTCTCACGCCGAGCTGTTCGGCCAGGTTGTCCCTCGATTTGTCCTTGATCCAGTAATAGATCAATACCCTGGAAAAAAAGGCGAAGAGGATATTGATGGTCAGGACCAGGGGATGGTTCTTCTGGTTATCAGCAAAATAGTTGATGATCCTGTTGGCCTTGACCACATCCCGCTTGCCGATGGCGTTCTGTAATTCAAAATTATTGTAGTCCTTGCTGATCCCGATGTTGCGCTCGATCAGCACAGGGGTGATTGTTTTTTCGTTCTCCCCGAGGGAGATGATCAGCTTGTCCAGCTCATTGGAGATTTTCGCGAGGTCACTTCCCAGGAATTCCAGCAACATTGCCGATGCCTTCGGTTCAATACTGTAGTTTTTCGAGGATAGATAGCCTGTGATCCAGGAAGGCACCTCATTGTCATACAGCTTCTTTGCTTCAAGAAATACGCTGTTTTTGATCAGGGACTTGAATACCTTTTTGCGTTTATCTGCCTTTTTGTACTTGTAGTTGATGACCAGCAGGGTGGATTTCAGCGGATTTTCAACGTAATGCACCAGGTTCTCAAAATCTTTCAGCTCCTGGGCTTCTTTCACGATTACCACCTGTTGACTGGCCATCATGGGGAAGCGTTTGGCTGCATTCATTACGGTGAGTGCATCAGTATCCTTTCCATACAACACGGTCTGGTTGAAGGTCTTTTCCGACTCATTGAGCACATGCTCCTGGATGTAGTCAGAGATCATGTCGATGAAGTACGACTCATCCCCGGAAAGGAAATAGACAGGTGCAAACTTCTTTTGCTTCAGGTCGGACAATATTTGTTCGAAGGTCTTTGCTCCCATTATTCAAACCTGAGGTGTTTCACCGATTCTCCCTGGTCGCGCAGTTCGATCAGGGAGTCGATACCAATCCGTACGTGTATTTCTGCAAATTTTTTGGTCACCATCTTATCACTCCTTGAGGTCTTGACACCCGACGATATCATGGGCTGGTCCGACACCAGCAGGAGTGATCCCATGGGGATCTCATTGGCAAAGCCAACAATAAAAAGGGTGGCTGTCTCCATGTCGATAGCCATACTTCTCATGGTGCGGAGGTGTTCTTTGAAATTCTCATCGTGTTCCCATACCCTGCGGTTGGTGGTGAAGACCGTTCCGGTCCAGTAATCCATCCCGTGGTTCCTGATGGTGGAGGATACCGCGCGCTGCAGGCTGAAGGCAGGGAGCGCCGGTACAAGTGGTGGCAGGTAGTCATCAGAAGTACCTTCTCCGCGGATTGCGGCGATGGGCAGGATCAGGTCGCCCAACTGATTCTTGCGTTTGAGTCCGCCACATTTTCCAAGGAACAGCACGGCCTGGGGATTAATGGCTGCGAGCAGATCGACAATCGTAGCTGCATTGGCACTGCCCATTCCAAAATTGATCATGGTAATGGAATCCGCGTTTGCGCAAGGCATGTTTGCATGGGGATCCACGATCGTTGTGCCCATCTCTTCACAAAAATGGTCCATGTAATTCTGAAAATTAGTGAGCAAAATATACTCACCGAATTGATTCAGAGGATTACCGGTATACCTGGGCAACCAGTTGCTAATGATCTCTTTTTTAGTTTTCACAGGTAGCTGCTTTTTAATCTATTTTTTTGCCTGTTCAATAACTTTGCGCAATAATGCGAAATTCATCCGGGATTCTTTTAATTTTAGCATCCTTGTTACAAAGAGTTGATAAAGATAACAGCATTTATGCAAAAACTGAACTTGCCGGAATATGATTTAAAGCTTAAAA
>CAZPTO010000354.1:0-4306 GCA_964589155.1 uncultured Bacteroidaceae bacterium
CAGATCAGGCTGCCATAGAGAAAGACCACCAGCAGGGAAATAGCCATCAGGTGACGGACCTTGCGGATGACGCCACTCAGAAATAGGAAAGCTGCGAGCCCGTAAATGATCCCGCTGGCGCCGATGTGATAAGCTTCCCTGCCGATGAACCACAGGATGATCCCGCCCAGAAGGTAGATGATCAGGAAGATCGTGAAAGAGATTCCACGATAAAAATAAAAAAGAGCGAAGGTCAGTAAAAAAACGGGCACCGAGTTGTCGAAAAGGTGTTTCCAGTCGCCATGGATCAGGGGTGAGAAGAGGATTCCCTGCAGGCCGCTCAGCTTGCGCGGCATAACCCCTGCCGTATGAAAATCCAGCTCCATCGCGATCTCGAAAAACTTCACCAGCCAGATCAATACCAGGAATGTTACAGGGAAAAACAGGCTGTTGCGGATACGACGTTTTTCTTCCATCCGGCAAAGATAGTGAAACACTTACTGACTTTCAAGGTACTCCATTACCTGCCGGTAGTTCTGATCGTTAGGATAAAATTCCACCAGCTTGCGGGCATATTGCTTCGCCTGATCAATGTTCTGCTGTTCCATGTTAATGGTGGTAAGTGCATAGAGGATATCCCTGTTATATGGGTGATTCTCCAGGGCTGCCCTGAGGAAGCTGATTGCCTCAGCCGGTTTCTTTTGCGAGTTGAGGCCAATGCCGTAAACATAGCTGTACTGGGCAACCTCCGGCGCCGTTTCGGCAGCTGCTTTCAGGAACTCCATGGCTCCTGGCTGGTCGCCTTTGCGTATCATCAGCAGACCGAGGGAATAATTCACAGCTGCGAGGTCCGGATACTGTTCAAGTGCGCTGCGCAGGATCGTTTCGCCCTCCGTGTCCCTGTTGGTGCGCCGGTAAAGGTCAGCCAGGTTGATATAGGCAGTTACCAGTCCGGGCTCAATATCGATCGCTTCCAGGTAAGATGTCTCTGCTTTCGAAAGATCTCCCTGGTTCAGGTAGAGGTTACCGAAGTTTACGTGCGTTCCGGGATGATCGGCATTGATCATCAGGGAAGCCACATATTCATTTAACCTGTCATTGTATAATTTTTTCTTGCGTTCGGGAATGTTCTCAAGGTTGAACCGCGACAGTGCATTTGCAGCCATGATCCTGACCAGCTTGGTGGAATCGTTCAGACTGTTGATGATCATGTTCACCACCGATGGATCGGGAGCATACTGCGCTACGGTGATGGATGCATACCTGATCAGGGGATCGGGATCATTGATCGTAGTGCCGACCAGTTCCATTACCGAGGGATCGGAATAATTGCCTGTCAGGGAGATGGCAGTAGCCCGCACCATAGGGGCGTTGTCCCTGTTCTTCGCAAGGCGGATCAGCTCCGGGAGCGCTTCAGGATAAGATTGTCTTCCAGCCCAGAAGGCTTCACCGTAATGGGGCGTATCCAGGAGGTCCTGGCCATACCACTCCTTAAGGTATTGTGTAGCCCACTCCGTGCTTTTGTCTGTATGGCACTGGTTGCAGGCATTGGGTGTCCCAAGCTTGTCGGAAAGATCGGGACGGGGGATCCGGATGCTGTGGTCCCGGCGCGGATCGACCACCATGTAGGTGCGTTCATGCATGTGGCATTCCACACAGCTGGCACCTTCATCAGCCGGATCATGGAAATGGTGCTCCCTGCCACCATAGGCGGGGGCCATATGGCACCTGTAGCAGAGGGCATTCCCGTCGACATACACTTTGCCGCTGTGTGGTTCATGACAGTCCTTGCAGACCACGCCTGCCTGGTACATTTTACTTTGCAGGAAGGAACCGTATACATAGACTTCATCCTGTATCTGACCGTCAGCAAAATAGAGGTTCTCTTCCAGCAGGGAGGGCCAGTGCGTATCCAGGAGCGATCCACCGTGATAATAATCTTCTGTGAGTACGGAGCGCCTGGAGTGGCAGCGGGCACACATCTGCACCAGTTCATCTGACTTGCGCGGCACCGAGCGGCGGGCTGTGGTGGAGTCGGGATCAAATACCCAGGTGGCATTATCGGTATCTTTGAGCCGCACAACCAGTCCCATGTCAGGATAGATATCCGGACTGGCACCTTCTTCCACCTTCCAGGCCCAGTCGACATGCGCAGATCCCGGCCCGTGGCATGATTCACAGGAGACATCGATCTCATCCCAAACCGTGTTATAAGTTTTGGTCCCGTAATCATAATTTTTTCGCAAATTGGTGGAGTGGCACTCCGAACACATATAGTTCCAGTTCTGCGTGGAACGGGTCCAGTACAGAATATCATCGGGTGCAATCCGTTCATCTCCATACAGGTGAAACCAGCGCTGTCCGCCATTTTCCTTCGGGCGGGTATCCCAGGCAATGGGCAGGCACTGGTAGGCACCACCGGGAAATTCGATCAGGTATTGCTGAAGCGGACGTACCCCGAAGGTGTAGCTGATCTTGTAATCCTGCATGATACCACCCGGACCCTCAGTATGCACATAGTAATCTTCACCTTCCCTGAAAAAGCGGGAAGTAACACCCAGGTGATCAAAGGTTGAATTTTCGAAATCCCCGAGCACCGTCTCTTCATTGGCAATATCCATGGCAAGGTCGTGGTCGGAATTGTGGAACAGTTCATGCTGGAGTTCGTGACACTCCCTGCACGACTCGCGTCCCACATATTCGGCAGTAAGTCCCTCACCCTCTGCAGATGCGACATTGTCTTTGCTTCCATCACCCTTGCATGTAAAAAACAGGGTAGAGGCGATAAAAAACAACAGTCCGGAGATTAAAACGGTTCTGAATATTCCCTTCATGATCCTGCGTGCTATTTTAACTAATTTCAAATTTAGGTTTTTATGTGTGATAATTGGCAGAACCGGCGTAATTCAAAAGGATTCTATATATTTTTATAATTCTTAATTTATTCTATTTCAAAAGAAATATGAAACGAAGAGGGTTTATCAGGAAGATAGCAGTTGCACTGGCCTCTTTTGCCGGAGCACTGGCAGGGATCAGTTTCCTGAAACAGTTTACTTTCAGAAATGCAGGTTCCGGGAAAAAAGCCCGGGTGGGCAAGCTTGCAGATTTCCCCGTCGACAACTACACATTTGTCGAGGACCAGAATATATTTGTCTACAGGGACCATGAGGGTGTGAAAGCGGTTTCTGCAGTATGCACGCACCTGGGATGCACCGTTATGCATACCACCGAAGGTTTTGAGTGCCCCTGCCATGGCTCCCGCTATGATGAGAACGGTGCGGTGCTTTCCGGACCTGCACCAACTGGGTTGAAGTGGTACCGCGTTGAGAAAGCACCAGACGGGGTGATCGTGGTGGACCTGGATGCCGCGGCAGCAGCCGATGAAAAATTTTACCTTACCTGAAGGCTGATTGATCCATGGCAGAACAGTTTTCAAATAGCAGGAAGAGCAGCAGTGTTGATAAGAACGGCAACGATGCTCCATTAGCTGCGACTGCCGACCAGTACCGCAGGAAACGAATCAGGAAGGTGACGCAGAATTTCTTCCTGCACATCCATTCCACCCGCGTTCATCCCCATGCGTTGAAACCAACCTATACTTTTGGACTCGGGGTTATGCTGGGTTTTCTTTTCCTGGTGATGGTCGTCACGGGGGTGCTGCTGATGCTGAATTATACACCCTCGGTGGAAGCTGCGTATAATTCCGTAAAAGATATTGTGCACGTGGTGCCGGGCGGGAGAATCATCAGAAATATCCACCGGCTTGCATCTAATTTCATGGTCCTGATCGTATTCCTGCACCTGTTAAGAACATTTTATACAGGCTCCTACCTGGGTGGCAGACAACTGAACTGGGTGATCGGCGTGGTAATGTTCGTGGTGGTGCTGATGATGAGTTTTAGCGGTTACCTGCTTCCCTGGGACCAGCTTTCTTACTGGGCGGTGACCATCGGATCCAATATTGCAGCTTCGGCACGCGAACTGACAGACCTGCTCGGGATCACCCGGTTTGTGGACATTGGTGGATTCTTTCAGCGTATCCTGATCGGGGGGGAGACGGTCGGACAGGCAGCGCTTACACGGTTTTTCATGTTGCATGTCATTTTTCTGCCCATGACACTGCTCGTGTTAACAGGGGTTCATTTCTGGCGCATCAGGAAAGACGGGGGACTCAGCCGGCCAATGGATGCGCATGCGGGGAAGCAGGAAAAACTGTATTCCTGGCCCCTCGTGATGTGGGCAGAGCTGGCGATCCTGGCTGGGGGTCCTTGCAGTGCTTGTGTTGCTGGCATTTTTTGTCGAAGCCCCGTTGCTTGAACAGGCCAAT
>CAZPTO010000355.1:0-4265 GCA_964589155.1 uncultured Bacteroidaceae bacterium
GTGAATATATCTACCCCGCAGGGTGCGGGATCGATGTTAGTTAAAACAATGCAGCATAAAAAAAGGCTGACCCTTCCGGAATCAGCCCCTGTTTATTCTGCTCAACCTGATCAAACGATCGGATTGAAGTAATCTTCCGACTTCAAAATCATATCAATGTACTGAGCGCGCTTGTAAACAAAAGGATCATTGATCGCCTTGGACGACAGGCTCCCCTTGAAATCATCAATTGTTTTGTATCCTTTGCGGTCCATCCACTCTTCCAGTTCGGAGAGCATGGCACCGATATGCTTGATGCCATTGTGATAAAATGTAGATACGGATTCAACTGCATCTGCACCTGCAAGGATCATTTTAACGACATCGGTACCTTCATAAATCCCGTTGTTGGCAACGATGCTTCCCTTGATATTGTCATAAAGCAGCCCGATATACCTGATTGCAAGCCTGTGGTCTGAGGGGGTACTCAGGTTCCATGGTGCAGCATGCTTTTCTGCCTCCACATCGATATCTGGTTCAAACAGGCGGTTAAACAATACGAATCCATCTGCACCCGCTTTATCCAAATCGGAAACGGTTTTGAGAATGTTGGTGTAGAATGTGCTGAGCTTGACACTCACGGGCAGTTTCACAGAACTTTTTACGGCTTTGAGCCATTCCAGCTGCTGTGAGATGATGTCATGTCCTGATTTGTCCATATCCCGTGGAATGGCAAAAAAGTTCAGCTCGATTCCGTCGACCCCTGTCTCCTCGATTTGTTTGGCATAATCCACCCATGATTCCTTGTAGATTGCATTAATACTGGCGATCACGGGTACGCTAACGCTTTCCTTTGCTTTGCGAAGATTGTAGAGATGTTCCTTGGGACCCGCATGTTCAAGGTTTGGAAACAGATTGATCATCTCGGCATGTCTCTCATCATATGCCTCAAGCTGATTCTCAAGTTCATAATCTTCCAGCTGGATCTGCTCCTCGAACAATGAACGATAGACGATCGCTGCGATACCGGCATCTTCTGCCTTTTTCAGATTATCAACATTGCCAACCAGGTTGCTGGCTCCTAGTATTATTGGGTTTTTCAATGAAATACCCATGTGCTTGGTTGTAAGATTTGCCATGTGAAATGTGGATTTTTTAATTTTTTCTTAAATATATCCTTTAAACCTCTTCCGCGCAAGAAAGGTTCAATTTTTTCTGATTAAAATCCGAGAATTTATTTCCTCATTGCATCAACAGGTAAAAAAACGTGTCAGAACTTATCGCTGATCTCCGGAAAGTACCCGTGGTCAGGCCTGTTATTCCGTTTTCTGCCGGGATCCTGCTCTCAGCATACCTGCTTCCGGGGATTACTGATCTGTTCCTGAAGAGCGGCCCCTTGCTGCTTGCCTGCATGTTCGTTATGCCCTGGTCCGGGTCGACAAACAAGTTGTGGGGCATAATCACCAACGGGATCCTTGTTGCACTCTCCTTTTTGATCCTTGGTGCGTTGCATTATACAGCACACCGCACATTCAGAAATGAAGCGGGACAACTTAGCGGACACGAGGGTTACCTGGAAGGGATCGTGGCGGAGGAGGCCGTTGAAAAAGCAAATAGCTGGATGATTCGGCTGGAGGGAATAGCATTTATGAACGATTCTATTCAGGTGTACCTGGATGAAAATGTGCAGATTTACCTGCCGGCAGCGGCGCACACAGAGGAACTTACACCGGGATCGCACCTGTTGGTAAGGGGCACGCTGAACCATATTCGCAATGATGGCAATCCAGGTGAATTTGATTATGCCGCATACATGTCCAGGAAGCGGGTAAGATTCAATGTGTTTGTCTGGGACCCTGTGCATTTCAGGGTCCTGACCGAGCGCATGCCTGCGCGGGGATACGGACCTGCAGGATTGCGACAGCGGATCATCCGGGAATGGGACCGTTCGGACCCCAATGCAGCCGTACTTAGCGCCCTTACACTTGGGTATAAATCATTGCTGGACAAGCGCACTAAATCGGCTTTTTCAGATGCCGGGGCCATGCACTTACTGGCAGTTTCCGGGTTGCATGTGGGTATGATCTGGTGGATACTGGAGCAACTGATCCGGGTGCCGGTCAGCAGAAAAACCTGGCGCGGGATGAAACTGGGTTTGATCGTGGCCATTCTCTGGGGATATGCTTCGGTGACCGGATTCTCAGACTCAGTGACCCGGTCGGTGACCATGTTCACCCTGTTGACCCTTTCACGGTCTGTTCAGCGGAAAAGCAATATCTACAATACCCTGTTCCTGTCTGCCTTCCTGCTGCTGGTGTTGCAACCATCCCGGATCATGGAGCCGGGTTTTCAGCTTTCTTATATTGCTGTGGCAGGGATCGTTACAATACAGCCCCAACTCGGGAGATTGTACCAGGGGGTGCATAAGATTGCAGGGAGGATCCTTGACCTGGTCAGTGTAAGCATTGCAGCGCAGGTATCCACTTTGCCCCTGGTGCTGACCTATTTTCACCAGTTCCCGGTATGGTTTTTGCTTACCAACCTGGCTGCCATTCCGCTTGTCAGCATCATACTCGCGCTGTTTGTGTTGTTCCTGCCTTTCCTGGTCTTCCTGCCGGAATGGACTGTTTTTTCGGAAATTTTGCTTTGCACTACAGGGATACTGAACCAGGTGGTTACAGGGATATCTTCCTTGCCCGGTGCGGTGATCACCGGTGTGTGGACTGACACGGCGGCAATGATGATGTTGATGGGATTATTGATCAGTGGGTGCATATTCCTCTACTACAACAAGGTGTTCTTCCTGTTTTTGTCCGGACTGATGCTTTCCGGAATCCTGGTACTGCCAGCATACAGGGTGGCAAAAGTTGAGGGGGAAGACACCCTTACGATCTTCAACCAGAAAGGTGCCACCATGATTTCGCATCTTCGGGGTGCGGAGCGAAAAACTTACTTGCTCCCGGTAATTGATGGTGTCGATTCTTATCTGTATGCTTATGTGCAATCACTTTCGGGAATCCCTCCGGGAGTGAAATCCCACGAGATTGTGTTGTTGCATCCCAATGGCTTATCTGCCGGGCATTCGCACGTGATGCTCACAGAAGGCATTTGGGCAATCCGTTCCAGGCCATGGAGTGTCCTGATTGCAGGCGATTGCGACAGTAATATTTTACAGATAGCAGTGGATGCATATCACTGGGACGCCCTCATTTTAAAGAGGGGAACTCCGCTCTACGGCATTGGGGATGACCTGGGCCATTTTCCGGGTTGGCTCCTGGGTGACGGGACACTCAGGGAATACGAAATGAAATTACTCAGCCAGGAGGTTCCGTCGGTCAGGTTGACCGCCAGAGAAGGAGCATTGGTCATTAACTAATTAAAAAAACAACCAAAGGTTATACGGTTTGGAAGATAATCTGTTATTTTGCTATTTCATTTCAGAGGAACAAATATGAGAATTATTCTTGCAGGGGCAGGCGAAGTTGGAACACACCTGGTGAAGATGCTGAGCAACGAGGATCATGATATCATTGTGATTGACAATGATCCTGAAAGGCTGAAGGTCATAGGGGGGTCAATGGATGTTATGGCCCTTGAGGGGAATGCAAATTCCATTAGCATTCTGAAAGAAGCAAAGGTATCCAAGGCCGATCTTTTCATTGCCGTCACCTATTCTGAAGATGTGAATATAACGGCAGCGATCCTCAGCAAAAAGCTTGGTGCTAAAAAGACCATTGCCCGTATCGACAATGATGAATTCCTGATGCAGGCCAATAAGGAGATCTTTTCCAACCTGGGTATTGATTACATGATCTATCCCGAGAAAATCGCTGCACGGGAGATCGTTGGATTGCTGGTGCAGACCGGTAGTACAGAAGTAGTCGAGTTCTCCGGTGGCAAATTACAGATGTATGTCATCAGGCTGGAAGACCAGGCGCCGATTATCGGAAAGAGGCTCAGGGATCTTACACCGGAAAAGGACAACCTTCCTTTTCGTGCGGTTGCCATGACCAGGAGCGGGCAGACGATCATTCCAGGTGGAGATGATACCTTCGAAGTGGGTGACCTTGCCTATGTCATCAGCAGTCAGGCCGGGCTTAAGGAACTATATAAACATTCAGGAAAACAGCATTTTGAAATAAGGAACATCATGATCTTCCTGAAAGAACACGGGGTAAGCACCACCTACTCAGTCAAGATTTACAAAGAGTACGGGGACGATACGGTTCAAATACTAGAAGAAGACCCATACCAGCTGGCAAGAGACGTCTTCGGTATCGGATTTA
>CAZPTO010000356.1:0-4265 GCA_964589155.1 uncultured Bacteroidaceae bacterium
GGCGAGCTTACAGGCAAAATCATTGGCCCTTCAACGCGGTATGCGCTGCAATTCATTATGCAGCTACTGCTGTTCATTGTCCTTGCAGTGTTTGCTATGATTGTAGGCACCCTTTTTTACATGTATCCTGAGGCCGTGATCCCGGTCTGGTTGCAAATCCCGATCGCCATCTGGCTGGGAAACAGGTTGCGCCATGGCAAAAATGAATTGATGTACTCAGTATTTGCATTACTGATGATGTACGGTGCGATATTTTTGGGCGTGAAAGTACCGGTCATGCTGCCGGGCGATCAGCAGACTGTAATCGTTACCTGGTGTGTGTTACTGTTTGTATATGTTTTCTTCGCGTCTACCACGCCGGTGCAGATTTTGCTCCAGCCCAGGGATTACATCAATGCGCAGCAGTTGCTGGTGGCAATGGTACTGATCATCATCGGGCTCGCAGTTGCACATCCCCCGATCACCGCCCCGGCTATTAACGAATATGCGTTTGCTGAAGGAAGTGATGTACCGAATATGACCCCCATTATGTTCATTGTTATTGCCTGCGGTGCGATCTCCGGTTTTCATTCCCTGGCCAGTTCCGGTACAACTGTGAAACAAGTGGACAGGGAGAAAGATACCCGTATCATTGGCTATGGCGGGATGATCACAGAAAGTTTTTTCGCAGTGCTGGTCTTAATGGCCGTAGGGGGAGGACTGGGTATGGGACTGGTCGTTGACGGGGAATTGCTGACGGGCGCGGATGCCTTTCAGCACCATTATGCGAGTTGGAGCAGTGCCAATGGACTGGGAGCAAAGCTCGGTGCGTTTATCACCGGTGGAGCCAACCTCCTGGGAGCCCTCGGAATACCACCAGGATTCGGGGCGGCAATGATCTCCGTGTTTATTGTGTCATTTGCCAACACTACGCTCGATTCTGCGGCACGGATCCAACGGCTGTCCCTCCAGGAAATATTCAGGAGCGATGAAGGAACAGTGAGAAAACCTGTAGACAACCGGTATGTTGCCACTGCTATCATTGTTGTGCTGGCGGCAATCATGACCTTTCTGAAACCCGGCGGTCAGGGTGCCATGATGCTCTGGCCGCTGTTCGGCTCTCTGAACCAATTGATGGCAGCCCTGGCGCTGGGCATAGTGACCGTGTACCTGCATACTAAGAAAATATCTGTATTCTATACCGCAATACCCATGCTGTTTGTGCTGGTAGTGACTTTATGGGCGATGGTAGAAAATGGAATCAACTTCTTTGTGGAGGGAGATATCCTCCTGTTTGGGATCTCCCTGCTGATTATCGTACTTACCACCTGGCTCACCATCAGCAGTTTTGCTGCATTGACCCGGAAATAAAATGACTGAACGTATGGTGTGCGCGTCACTTCCCCTGCTTGTCTGAATGCTTACTTTGGTCTGAAAAATGCCCCCATGTACTGACAAATCACAATAGAAGAGGGTGCGCATTAAGGTACATTGTTAATCAATACTTCACACTGAATTCTTTATAGCCCAGGGGAGGTTCCTTGTATGCATGCACCTGGTCGACCCAGGCAGTGCCCGGTCCCTTGTAACACCAGGCCAGCATCTGCTCAACACTGGTTGAGATGCCCTCGATTTCAAGGTATACCGATCCATCGGGCATGTTCTTTACATATCCGCTGATCTGAAGCTGCCCGGCCTTGTTCACAGCACTGTACCTGAATCCAACACCCTGCACACGTCCCGTGATCCTGACGGTATATCGAGTTTTTTCCGGTTCGTCCATCTTCACCTGAACTTTTGATTTGGTTCCTTGTTAATTCAATTATACCGGTTAAACTTACAAAATTCAACCGGGCCATGACAATAATATTGATTTACACGCTGGATGAGTTCACTTCATACGCTGAGAACTTCAATAAAGTGTCGGGGCGCAGGATACAAGACCTGTACTAATGTAAATGAAGTATGAACGGTTTTTATATTACTATTTGTCAATTATTTAAATAAAGAATTTACACCTATGATAAGAAATATTTTATTGATAGCATTCGCCCTGATAATCACAGGAGGACTTCATGCACAAAAATCCTTTTACGATTTTACCGTGAAGGATATTAATGGAAATGAGTTCCCACTCTCGAAGCTGAAAGGAAAAAAAGTACTTGTTGTAAATACTGCTTCCAAATGCGGACTCACTCCGCAATACGAGGGATTGCAGGACTTATATGAACAATATGGCGGAGATGATTTCGAGATAATTGGATTCCCAGCGAATAATTTTGCAAAGCAGGAACCCGGAACCAACGAAGAGATCGCAGAATTCTGCAGTATCAATTACGGCGTCACCTTTCCCATGATGAGTGAGATTTCTGTGAAAGGTGATGACCAGCATCCGCTCTACAAATGGCTGACCACTGAAAGTGAAAATGGACTTGAAGACAGTAAGGTTTCATGGAATTTCCAGAAATACATGATCAACGAACAGGGAGAATTGGTAGGTCACCTCGAGCCACGAAAAAAACCCGACCACAAAGACCTCGTCAGCTGGATCAAAAATTAGTTCTGCACGGCAAAGCCTGTGCGTCTCAGCGACTGCACAATAAAACAGAAGGCTTTTGATACGCAGGGAAGCAACTTTTTTAATTTTTCACCTCACACAATAGGAAAATTTGTATACAATTCATAGGCGCCTGGTTGGGTGTTGATAAGTCTTTGAAGAGTACATGCTTAATTCGCTATTTTTGATTTAGAATTAATAAGCATGGATACTATACATATACTCGTTGTGGACGACATATTTGCCAACAGGCTTTTATTGTCTGAATTAATCACCAGAACCGGAAACCAGGTCACCCTGGCAGAAAATGGTGCTGAAGCAATTGAGGTGCTCAGGAACAAACCGTTTCATCTTGTATTTATGGATATTGATATGCCTGTGATGAATGGCATCGAAACCACGAAATATATCCGGAATGAAATGCCATCTCCTTTAAATTCAATACCTATCATCGCCATTACTGCACAAAACCCGGAATTATTCTTTGAAGATTTCTCGCATACAGGCTTCAATAAACTGATCACCAAGCCCTATTCAATCGATAAGATCAAGACCCAGATAGAAGCAACTATTTCTGGTAACTGATCAGTTTATCTATTATTGGCCCCTGAACAGGTTGATATCCACTGCTTCCTCCAGGCCATCGGTCGATATGTAAATTCCGCTCCAAAAAAAACCAGGGAAACTGTTACTTACTACGGACCATCAATTGATCTCCGGACAATATGCAATATTTTACATATAAATCGTTGATGAATAATATTTCTTTATGAATTTCGATATAACTAAATTTTATGATTTTAAAATGATCTCATAATTATAAGTATATTATTTATTATAATTTATGTATATTATATTAATACATATTGTGATATATAGATCATATTTATATATATAATATATAATAATCTTAAATATGTTAATTGATTTAAATAATTATATTATTATATAATGTTACATAAGAAATATATATACTTTATATAATTTATAAATAATATAGTAAAATATAATAATTATATAAATTTATGTATTTAATTAAAGCATAAATAAGTTAATATATAATAATATAATATTTGTTAGTTATATAATTATTTATATATTAATGTAACTATACACCTTAGAAACTCTTCCTCAATCTCATCAAAGGGATCCCGGTCTGCGGAATCAACATCAAGCACTGCCCTGCAAGCTCCACTTTTATTTCTTACAGGCAGCGTTATTTCGGACTGTGACCGGGAGTCACATGCAATATGCCCGGGAAATCGGGTTACGTCAGGAGCAACAGCTGCTGTATCCCTTTCCACTGCTGATCTGCAGACCCCATTTTCATGTTCAATTTCCCGGCAGGCAACCGGGACCCTGGTAGGGCCCCGCGATCAGCCTGTGATCCTCCAGCTGCTTAAACCCCACCCCGAAAAAGGGATCCATTTTATGATGCAACACCGCAGCAATCGTGGCAATCCGGGAGAGGGGAGTGCCGGGTCTGGATGTGAGTTCTTCCAGTTGTTTGTATATCCTGCCGTAACGTCCTGTTTTCTTTTTCCTGTCCATAAATAATCTTTTTTGCAAAGATAAAAACTTAGTTGCTGAAGATATCAAGTCGTACCCTAAACAGAACTTCTAACCGAAACTTAATGAACACATTCCCTTCGGGAATAGAGCGATATAAATGATAGCTATCAAAGCATATCTAACTCCTCAGGTGATCGAAACTAGTTCCGACTGGTAT
>CAZPTO010000357.1:0-4210 GCA_964589155.1 uncultured Bacteroidaceae bacterium
GGCTGCCATTCCCCGTCCACTTTTTCAGTAAAGAATGTGGCATCGTAAAACTGCATCTTTGCAACGTACACGAGTCTTTGTCCGTTACCGGATACAACCGGATTGATATCTGCAAAACGGGAATTGATCACTTCACCAAGATTGGTCCGGTCATAATCCACCGGCAGGGTTTGCAGTTTCCGGGCCCGCTGGCAGATATTGATCTGTTCCTCCACGAGTTCCCTGTCATAGATCTTCTCATCCAGGACCTCCATGAATTCACCATATTTTTCTTCTGCTTTATCCAGTTGGTTGTTAATGAGGTATGCATTCCCGAGGTAGAATATCACTTCAGGAGGCGCTGACCTTTCCTTGTAATTATTTTCCCGGTATTTTGGGTTGATATTGTTGGAAGCTGTTTCGAGATAGCCGATTGCTTTGTCCTTCTGGTAGGGATCATTCAGAAGACAGACACCGATTTTATATTTGATATTGTCATTTTCCGGGTCGGCACGGTGGATCTTCAGATAGAGGGGCAGCGCTTCATTGTATTCCTCGAACAGGAAATAGGCTTCTGCTTCGAGGAAGGTTTCTTTCAGTTCGGCCGGCTGTGCTGATGCATGTACAATTATTACGAACAGGAGGATAAACGCAGATATCAAACTTCGCTTCATAGCAGCAGGATTATTACTATTACATATCGATGTATGCAAATTGCTCTGGTTTTTACTGTAAAGTATTCTTTGGAAAAACACTAATGAATCCAAACAAACCGCGATACAAACCAATCATTTTCTATAACAAATGTAATAATTATCTCGATAGATTTTTCGCAAAGTTTTCACTTGATATTAAGAATTCTCCCCGCTTGCAATACAGCAGAGGGATCTCAGTGATGAACGGACCCGAGGTACCGGAAGCCTTTGAGCAGGATCTGGAGGTCATTGGCAGGTTGATAATCTTTGGCATAGATCACATTCAGCCTTTCCAGTGTTTCCCTGCCTGTTTCCTTGCTTTTTAAAGCGATTGCAGGGTGCAGGATCCCTTTCCTGAGTGTTGGAAGACTTTGTGTGTCGATGTTGTTTTGATCGTAGTAACCAACGATCGTTCGCAACCCGGCCAGCACGCCAAAAAGGCGTCCAATGGCGCGAAGGGGATGCCTGATGAAAAAAGCCCAGAAGGGAGAGGTGAGGATCAGCAGCAGGGAGGCAAGAATATCGAACAATCTTTTGGACCTCAGGTTGGAGGCTTTGCCGATGGAATTGAAGTGGATCGTGTAGAGCTCTCCCGAGGTGTTGATCGAGTTGCTGCCAATGATCGACAGGCTTTCGGGGGGTGCGATCTTATAGTTAACAGCGATACCTGTAAGCCGGGTCATGATTTTGATAATATGCTGTGAAGAGATATTTGCTGCGCAGAAGAGGATCTCGTCGATTTTGTGGATTCGCGTGATCTCCTCGATCTGATCGACACTTCCCAGGTAGGGTACTTCGTATTCTGCTTCAGGACTTACATAGCCGATGATCTCCGGTTTTACCTGTGTTTTGCCCAACACACTGGTCACCCGTTCGGCCTCCTGCTTTTCTCCGACGATGACGATGCGCTTTTTCCTGTTCATCTCCAGCTGGTAGCCGGAAGCACCTGATATGTGCATTAACCACCGCCATGCGCCTGTCCCCAGCAGGGTCCATATGGTACCCATCAGGATCAGTGCACGGGAGAAGCGAAGGCTCTCGGGGAGGAGCGCATATACCACCAGAATGGTGAATGTGCCGATCAGGATCCCCCGGAAATACTTCCATAAACGCAGGGGCTTATCGTACCCGCCGGAGTAGTAGGCTGAAAGTATCCAGACCAGGATATAGCCGGGGACCACATAATGCATGAGGGTTTCCGGATAATAGTTCGCCGCCTTGAATTTGTATTGTTCCCAGAAGGGTAACCCTGCCAGGAACCCTGCATAGATGATCACTGCATCAATGACCTGCCGGTAGATCTTTTTTACAAACCTCCTTCCAAGGGCCAGGGAGGCACGCAGATAGATGGCCAGGTTGATCACAAAGGTATAGTACCTGGCATTCCTGGTACTGAAATGTTTCCGTGCGAAAATGATCATGGCATTGTAAAATACCATCACATAATTCAGGCTTCCCTTTTTTGTGCTTTCGCCCTTGTAGTGGATAATGATGGTCTCCGGCAAATAGTAGTTGTTGTATCCACCCTTGATGATCCTGTAGCTGAGGTCGATATCTTCACCGTACATGAAATAGTCCTCGTCCAGCAACCCTACCTTGTCCAGGGCCTCCCTTCGCAGGAACATGAATGCACCGGCCAGCACTTCAATCTGGTGGGTCTCATCTTCAGGCAGGTAGCCGAGATGGTATTTACCGAACTTTTTCGAACGGGGAAAGAGCCTGGAGAGTCCGAAAATCTTGTAAAATGCTACCCATGGAGTGGGGAAGGCCCTTTTTGATTCAGGAAGGAAATGACCGCTTCCGTCGATCATTTTAACGCCCAGTGCACCGGCATCATCATGGGTTTCCATGAACCGGAAACATTTGCTGAAGGTGTTTTCCTCCACCACGGTATCGGGATTCAGCAGTAAAATGTACTTTCCCGATGCAGCCCTGATCGCCTGGTTGTTTGCTTTGCTGAACCCGACATTTTCGCGGTTTTCAATGAGCTTCACCCAGGGGAACCGTTCCCTGATATGGCTGCAGCTGCCGTCCACGCTGTTATTGTCGACAACGAATACTTCCGTCTCCAGTCCCTGCATCGCTTTCTTAACAGAATGCAGGCATTGCTCGAGGAAATACTTTACGTTATAGTTGACAATAACGATCGAAAGGTCCATATAAATGCACTTATCCCTTAAAAATAATCAAAAAGATTGGTTCCTGCCCAATGGCAGTCAGAGTTCGATCTCCACGATATTCCTGGTCAGGTCCTCGAACACCTCCCGTTTCCTGATCAGGTGGTCCCTGCCTTCGTGCACCATTACCTCTGCGGGCCTGACCCTTGAATTGTAATTGGATGCCATCGCGTAACAATAGGCGCCGGCATTTTTAAACAGCAGGTAGTCTCCTTCGGCAACCTCCGTCATTTTCCGGTTCCACCCGAAGGTATCCGTTTCGCATATATATCCCACCACGGTATAGATGCGTGTTTTGCCGGCGGGCTTGCTGATGTTCACTACTTCATGATAGGCATCATAGAACATGGGCCTGATGAAGTGGTTCATTCCCGTGTCAAGTCCGGCAAACACAGTAGAGGTCGTCTGTTTGATCACGTTGGTGCGTGCCACAAAATACCCGGCTTCACTCACCAGGTATTTCCCGGGCTCGAAGATCAGCGTCAGCTTTTTCCCGTACCCCTTGCAAAATTTGTTGAAACGGTCTGAAAGGTGCGTGCCCAGCGATTCGATATCTGTTTCAATGTCATCGGGCTTATAGGCAACCTTAAAGCCGCTCCCGAAATCGATATAATCCAGCCCTCTGAATTCCATTGCCGTATCGAGGATGATCTCGGCACCCCGCAGGAATACTTCGATATCGAGGATGTCGGAACCCGTATGCATATGCAATCCCTCCACTTTCATGTTGTTGGTCTCCACCACACGTTTGACCAGCGGCACCTGGTAGATGGATATACCGAATTTGGAATCGATATGGCCCGTCGAGATCTTCTGGTTGCCACCAGCCATGATATGGGGGTTGATACGGATGCACACAGGTATCTTGCTCCCGTACTTGTGTCCGAATTGCTCCAGGATGGAGATATTATCTATGTTGATCCGCACACCCAGCTTCGCTACAGCTTCGATCTCTTCGATGGAAACGCAGTTGGGGGTATAGATGATGTCCTGGGGGTCGAACCCGGCTTTCAGCCCAAGCCGTACCTCCTGGATCGAGACAGCATCGAGACCTGCGCCCAGTTCGCGGAATAACTTGAGCACGTTCAGGTTGGTCAGCGCTTTGGCGGCATAGTTGATCTTTACCTTCGTATCCCTGAATGCAGTCATCATGCGTTTGTACTGTGAAACCATCTTTGCTGACTCATAAATATAAAGCGGTGAGCCATACTTCTCGACGATCTTTGTAACGGTCAGCCCGTCAATCACATACTGGTTTCCTTTTAATTCCATGATGGGTTGGTTTATTTTCAGGGAGCAAAAATACGAAAAAAAGCGGGTCCACCCGGCGAAACTTTCACCATGCCGTGCCATTTGTGG
>CAZPTO010000358.1:0-4205 GCA_964589155.1 uncultured Bacteroidaceae bacterium
TGCGATTGCCACAATGAGCAAGAGTGCCGTAGCAGTAAAAATTTCCCGAAGTCCGGTCTTGGCAATGAACCGGAAAATGAACCGGGACAGGAACCGGCCCACGAGGACGATGCCTGTAATAACGACAAGAATGAGTCCTACCTTGAACCACCCTTCGATGGCAAACCCTGCGATGGTCCTGACAGTCTCGTTGTTATAACTGTCGGCAACTGTGTTGTGCACTTCAGTGGCAAGCAGTGGCAATAGTGCCAGGATCGGTATCACCGCGATGTCCTGCATCAAGAGTACCGAAAATGAAGCCTGGCCGGCCGATGTTTTTATTTGTCCGCGTTCCACCAGTGTTTGGAGGATCATGGCTGTAGATGAAAGTGCGAGGATCAGTCCGATGGCAAGCGCTTCGTTGATGGACTGACGGAATGCCAGGGCAACGACACCGATGAGCAGGGTCGTTACAACAAGTTGCAGGCCTCCCAGCCCGAAGATGGACCTTCTCATCTTCCAGAGCAGGCTCGGACGCAGTTCCAATCCGATCAGGAACAGCATCATCACAACACCGAACTCTGCAAAATGCATAACATCCTCACCCTCTTCACCGATGAGTCCGAGTACGAATGGCCCGATGATGACCCCCGCCAGCAGGTAACCCAATACTGAACCGAGTCCCAGCCGTTTGGCGATGGGGACTGATATAACTGCGGCGGTCAGGTAGACCAACGCCTGGAAGAAGAAACTCTGGTCATGCATGTTCTTTACCTTTCATCCAACAGGTTATTTATATATGTCTGTTCTTTTAACTCCTCACTGCTGAAGATCTTATCCCGCAATGAAATAATGATCTTCCGGTAATCTTCTGCCGCTTTACTGATGTGCTCCTGGTCAATGAGCAATGATCCGTGCACAATGAAAGGGGGGAGATAGTGCATTTTGCACTGGTTGACTGTCTGCTGAAAGGGAGCAAGGAGCTGATTCATGGTAAAATGGTTCCTTCCCTCTTCCTGGTATGCTTCAAAACTTCCCCCGGTGGTTGTGGCAGTGAGTACCTTTTTTCCCTGCAACGCATTTCCTTCATGCCCGAATGCAAAGCCGTGCTCCAGCACAAGGTCAATCCATTCTTTCAGCAGGGGGGGTGCCCCGTACCAATAGAACGGGTGCTGCCAGACGATCACGTCGTGTTCTGCAAGCAGCTTTTGCTCCTCACTCACATCGATCAGAAAGTCGGGATAGAGATCATACAGTTTCCTGATGGTCACATCTTCAATTCCCTCCACCGATTTTAGCATCGCACTGTTGATCCTGGATTTATGTGATATGGGATGCGCAAAATATATAAGGATTCTGTCTCTTGTTGTGTTTCCGGTTTTCATTGTCTGAATATATACTGTTGTGGTGCTTGTTGTCCTCTTGTGAGCAAAAATAATCAATCACAGCATAGTAACAACCTAAATCCCCTGAAGGTTCCCGTGCAACTGTTTATGCCATTGGATATTTGATAAACAAAAAAATTAAATATATATTTATCTAGATATTAATAAATGTATTAAAATATATATATTATGGCACGCAGAATTTTTGAAGAGGAACACATTCGCAGTTTATCAAAAGGAGCCGGCGGATCCAGTTACTCCATTATTCTTCCAAAACACCTGGTTCGTGAGCTGGGATGGAAACAGAAACAGAAGCTGGAGGTGAAGAAGCATGGTGACGGCATCATGATCACCGACTGGAAAGAAGACGAGTAAGCCTGCTGAGCTTTGTGTGAAATGACGATCGCCGGGATCGGATGATCAGGTTGGTTCGAATTGCCATTCCGAAGCGAACGATTATGCTTTGCATTTGTTTTTATTTATACAGTGGTTCATCCGAAGCGCCTGTCGCAACAGGTGAGCCCTGTGAAGGTATACATATCTGTCTGAACAGATCAAAACCAAAAGTTTTATGAGCAACCTGAAAAGTATCGACCCTTACACCTTAAAAACGATCTCTGAGCTCCCGGAACTCACCGATGTTGAAGTTGCACAAAAGATTGTCCATTCCGGGGAACAATTTGAAAATTATCGCAAGACCACATTTGCAGAACGAAAAGAACGGATGCTGAAAGCAGCTGCTTTATTGAAGGAGCGCAAAAAGGAATATGCACGCACCATTACATCGGAAATGGGCAAGCTGATCAGCGAGTCGGAATCTGAAGTGGAAAAATGTGCCTGGGTTTGTAAATATTATGCCGATCATGCAGAAGCATTTTTGTCGGAACGCATCATTGAATCTGACGCGGAGCGCAGCAGTGTGATCTTTCAGCCTGTTGGTCCGCTGCTTGCGGTGATGCCCTGGAATTTCCCGTTCTGGCAGGTGTTCAGGTTCGCGGCGCCGGCACTCATGGCCGGAAATACGGCATTGCTGAAGCATGCATCCAATGTACAGGGATGTGCTGCAGCCATTGAAGAGGTTTTTACTGATGCGGGTTTCGAATTCCATGTATTTCAAAACCTGGCAATCAGCTCGTCTAAAGTGCAACAGGTTATCGAACATCCCGGGGTGAAAGCGGTGACCCTTACGGGCAGTACCCCGGCAGGTGCATCGGTTGCATCGGTTGCCGGGGCACAAATAAAGAAATCGGTCCTGGAGCTGGGGGGCAGCAATGCGTTTGTCGTATTGAAGGATGCAGACCTTGAGAAGGCTGCTGATACCGCCATGACGGCCCGTTTGATCAATGCCGGGCAGAGCTGTATTGCTGCAAAAAGGTTCATCCTGGAGAAGGAGATACATGACACGTTTGTGGAGATGCTCCGGGAACGGGTTTCGAAACTTCAGCGAGGAGATCCGGCCGATGCGGATACTACGCTGGCACCGCTCGTTTCACAGGTGCAGGCTGATGAGATCGAACAGCAGGTGCATGCATCACAGCAATCCGGGGCTACCTTACTTGCAGGAGGTAAAAAGGAAAAGACGTTTTATGAGGCGACCATTCTCACGGATGTGGAACCTGGGATGCCTGTGTTTGATGAAGAAACTTTTGGACCGGTATTCGCCGTAACGAAAGCAGAGAACGGGGCGCATGCACTGGAGCTTTCAAACCAGTCTGATTTCGGCCTTGGAATGCAGGTCTTTACGCAATCGGACGCATCGGCCGACCTGTTTGTTCACGAGGCCAGTGAAGGTTCGGTTTTTGTAAATGGACTCGTTAAATCTGATCCGCGCCTGCCATTCGGGGGGGTAAAGACTTCAGGTTATGGACGGGAATTGTCCGAAGAAGGAATCCGGGAATTCGTCAATGTGAAAACCATATGGAAAAGTTAAAGGACATTGCCGGATGCAATGCGCACGGATCGTTTGTAAAAAGTGACTTTGTTTATCCGGCAAGACTTTCATATTTCCCGGATAACATTGCGATTTCTTAGATAATTCTGATATTTCTGTGATAACAGAGATAAATTAGTACTTTTACGCAAATCAGGCCTTTTTAAACAATCTTATTTAAAAAACAGAAAGCGACGCGGGTTGGTAGAAGAGCAACATATAGTGCAGGACACAAAGTATCAGATTAAACTTATCTCGTTGATCAGCCTGGGGATGTTTCTTTTTGTGCTGTTCTTTCAGCCCTTCGATTACAAAATGGTCGATTTCAACGACCGGATGATTTTTACCCTGGGTTTTGCCGTGATCACTTTCCTGATCCTGGTGGTCTTTCGAATTATCCTGCCTGTATCAGTTACAAGCAGGATTCATGCCGAATCCCTCAAGATCAGTAATGAAGTGGGGTTGATTATCCTGATATGGATCTTCATTACCTGTGCAAATATTTTCTACATACATTATGTCGGCAAAGTAGAACTGGATCTTTCCATTGGTGTTATGATTTCCCTGTTTTCGGCGTTCCCCTCCATCATTTTAAAACTTGCAGATGTGAATATGTCCCTCAGGGAGCAGCTGCGTCATTTCGTTCGTCGCAACATCAAGCTTGAACATGATCTTGCCAATGCCGAGCAGCAACAAAGTGAACCGGTGGTGTTGATGTCAGACACACAAACCGACAAGATCGAATTGCCACCCGACGATATCATGCTGATTAAATCGGCCGATAATTATGTGGAAATATTTTACAAGTCAGATGAAAAAGTGGAGCATAAGTTATTACGCAATACACTGAAAAACATTCAGCAGACGCTAAAGGACCAGCCCGATTTTCGTCGATGTCACCGCACCTGTAT
>CAZPTO010000359.1:0-4186 GCA_964589155.1 uncultured Bacteroidaceae bacterium
GCCTTTTCCATGGTAATTATAACTTGTAAAAGGACTGGTCCAGACATGACCCTGATTTTCCGCCATGCTCCTGACCCCCTCCAGATCGAAAGTTTGGCCATCGAGGATGTATTCCACCAGTCCGTCTTCCAACATAGAGACCAGGTATTTATTGCTTCCCCCCCTGGCAAAACGGGCGCGAATGTTCTTTTCTTCCATGATTGTTCGGAAATACTCTCCTACCGCGAGTGAGGTTCCCCCAGCACCGCTCTGGAAAGAGAAGCCCTCCCTGATGATCCCTGCTGCATCGCAAAATTTTGCGGTCAGCTCTGCCAGCAGCAGCCGGTCAGGTGACCGAGTGATCTGTGTGGTACCTGATACAATCTGTCCGGGATCCCCCAGTTTATCTATTTCAACAGTATAGTCGACATAGTTTCCCTGTATCTGCCAGGGGATACAAGGAAATTTGACCATGTTATCGGTCACGACAATCACCTTATCGGCATACTGGGAATCCGCAAGGGCAAATCCCAGCAGGCCACAGGCAGAATCACCCTGCAGTCCGTTTGCGTTTCCAAACGGATCAGCCGTCGGCGCACCAATCACAGCTATATCGATCTCCACCTCCCCGTCCTGCACAGCCTGGTACCTTCCTCCATGCGAACGAAGCACGCCGGTCCCCTTCATGCCTCCTTCCGAGACAAACTTCCCCAGTGGACCATTCATGCTCCCCTCAATATGATGTATGGTACCATCCTCAAGGTATTTTATAAGGTGCGCATGGCAGGGGAATGATGCGGAAGGAAACCACCTGAGTCCTTTCACTCCCATTTCATGTGCGATATCGAAGACCTGGTTCGCCAGCAGATCCCCGTTCCTGAAATGGTGGTGGGTAGAGATGGTCATGCCATCGGTGAGTCCTGCTTTTAGGAGTGCTTCTTTCAGGCTACCGGTCCGCTTGTCTCCGTTTGCAGGGTAATCGGCACAACTGTGTATACGGGGTCCGAATTTCCTGCCGGCAGGTTTGTATTTCCCGACACCCTGGTAGGGATTCACCTCCTGGCCGTTGACTTTTTCAGGAACTTTCCTTCCGGCGACATTCTCAATAAATTTCATATAATTGGTTGCTTGTTTCTTAATGCTGTTCGGGGTCCATCAATTTAAACTTCCTTGCAAGCATCAGGATCTGCCCGGCGCGTTTCACAACGGGTGCATCGATCATTTTGGATCCGATGGATACCACACCGAGTCCTCTTTCTTTCGCCGCTTTGTATGCTGCGGTGATTTCCAGTGCATTCTCAATCTCCCGTACTGATGGTTTGAATCCTTCATGAATCACTTTGATCTGTCCCGGATGGATGCATCCCATCCCTTCAAAGCCCAGTGCTGCTGACGCTTTTACATTCTCCAGCAATCCTTCCATATTGGCAACATCGGAATATACCGAGTCGATCGGCTGGATACCGGCAGCCTTACACGCATTTACAATGCGGGTGCGTGCATAGAATGATTCCGTTCCTTCTTGTGTGCGGGGGACTCCAAGATCTGCTGTAAAATCTTCCAGTCCGATTGCCATGGCAACAACATTCTTTGATGCTGTAGCGATCATAAATGCATTTTCCACGCCTGTTGCACTTTCAATGATCGGCATGAAAAAAATCTCCTTTTCAAGTCCTTCACTTTCCAGCACTGCGTGCACCACCTCTTCCACCTTTTTTACCTGCCAGGCCTCTTCGCACTTGGGGATCAATAACAGTTCCACCCCATGTGGAGCAACCACAGAGGCATCCTCCAATCCGAGCGGCAGCTGATTGATTCTGACCATGCGTTCAGCACCGTAGAATTCCACGTTACGCAGTGCATTCCGGACGAGGATCCTGGCTTCATCTTTCCGGTCAGGAGCCACGGAATCCTCCAGGTCAAGGATGATCCCGTCCGGCTCATGAATCCCCGCGTTGATCATCATCGCCGGATTATTGCCGGGAAGGTAGAGCCGGGACATCCTGAAACGATCGGATGCCTGATATGACGCAGGGTGTTCAATGGATGGCAGCAGAAATGTTTTCCGGGTATTGGAAATTTTCCTGATCGCGGCCTCCATTCTTGCTGCCAGCACATGTGGCAAAGCTCCGCTGTCCTCGATATCCACCTCAACATTCCCGAACTCATAAAAATCGAGTATCTCGCTCACCAGCGCATGTATGCTTTCTCCATACATGGATCTGACCTTGCTGTCGAGATGAACCAGTCGTCCGCCTTTGTCATTCAGGGTAACGGATATTTTGCAGTCTGACCTGATTTTATCACCTGCATTCCCGGCAACTCCTTTTTTTTCCATGAGCAATTGAAGTTGATTCATTAACAAAAATACGCAGCGGAACCGACCGCCGTGTCGAGGCGGTTATGTTTAAAAGCAATTCTACCAGAGAAAACTCAGCAGGATTCCTGCAGCAACTGCACTGCCAATGACGCCAGCAACATTTGGTGCCATCGCATGCATCAGCAGGTGATTGGACGGATCTTCCTTTAAACCAAAATTTTGCACTACCCTGGCACTGTCGGGCACTGCGGATACACCTGCTGCACCAATCAAGGGGTTAAGCTTTCTGTCATCCGGCGTAAAGATATTCATCACTTTGGCAAAGATGATTCCACCTGCAGTGGCTACCATAAACGAGAGTGCTCCCAGACCAAAGATGATCATGGATTCGGTGGTCAGGAACCGGTCTGCCTGTGTCGATGCACCCACCGTTAATCCCAGTAAGATGGTCACGATATCTATCATGGAGGTCCGTGCTGTTTCTGCCAGTCGCTTAGTCCGGGTAGATTCCTTCAGCAGGTTGCCAAAGAACAACATGCCCAGCAATGGCAGCGAGCTGGGAGAAATAAACGCTGTGATGATCATACCTATGATCGGGAACAAAATTTTTTCAGTCTGTGAGACAGCCCGGGGTGGGGCCATACGTATGACCCGTTCTTTTTTCGTGGTCATCAACCGCATAATTGGTGGCTGGATCACAGGCACCAGGGCCATGTATGAATAGGCAGCTATGGCAATGGGACCAATCAGGTGTTCAGCGATCCTGGAGGAAAGGAATATGGCCGTGGGGCCGTCTGCTCCTCCTATAATCCCGATGGCGCCAGATTCCCTGAGGTCGAACCCAAGCCAAAGGGCGCCGAGGAAGGTAAGAAAAATCCCTACCTGGGCAGCAGCGCCGAGCAACATCAGCCTGGGCTTCGAGATCAGTGAAGAGAAGTCGGTCATGGCACCGATACCCAAAAATATCAATGGTGGGTACACACCCCGCATCACCCCAAAATAGAGATAGTTCATCACACTACCTTCCTCGTAGATGCCTACCTGGAGGTTCACGCCCTCTGCCTGAAAAAAAGGAATATTTCCCATGATGATCCCTGCACCAATGGGAATTAACAACAGCGGCTCATAATCAAACCTGATTGCCAAAAAAATAAACAAGAGTCCCACCGCGATCATTATAATATGTCCTGCAGTAGCATTTCTGAATCCCGTATAACTGTAAAATTGTCTGAGTCCTTCTGCTGCAGTCCCCATAACAGATTCAGATGATGGGTCATTCTCTCCGTTTACCACCAGTTCCTGTTCTGCAGCGGCCTGTGCACCGACGGCCAGTTCCTTGTCTGTAGCGGCCTGTGCTTCAATGAACTGTCCGCCCGGGGTTACAATAAGTCTCAGCACACAGATGATCATGATAATCGCAAAAACAGTCAGTAATCTTCTCATAGTATCAGATGATTTTGACCAGGAGGTCGCCCTGTAATACTGTATCACCGACCTGAACCGGGATACTTTCAATGACACCTTTCCTGTCTGCAAGTACCTGGTTTTCCATTTTCATGGCCTCCATGACCATCAACAGTTGTCCTTTTTGAATGATATCCCCCGGCTTCACCTTTACAGCGATGATATTCCCGGGAAGTGGTGCTGTGATCGGGTGTGCATCTCCCCTTTCTCTTTTCTCGATCTCCGGCCTGGCGGGTTCTTTCACCGGCGGGGCGATCACCCGTGGGGTTTTTGAAGATTTTACTTTTTTATGGATCTCAACCTCGTAGGGTGTTCCGTTAACTTCCAGCCGGGCGATGTTATCCTCGATGCCGATTACATCCACACCATAAACATTTCCGTGTATCGTAAATTTAAATTGTTTCACAAGTATATATTTATGTT
>CAZPTO010000360.1:0-228 GCA_964589155.1 uncultured Bacteroidaceae bacterium
GGATCCATACCATGGCAAAGACCAGGCGCACGGATTGTGCTTTTCTGTTCCACACGGCATCAAACCACCCCCTTCACTTGTGAATATTTTTAAGGAGATACAGGCAGACCTGGACCTGCCCTTGCCCGCACACGGCAACCTGGAGGCCTGGACGCAACAAGGGGTAATGCTGCTGAACGCAACCCTGACAGTGCGTGCGGCCAACGCAGGCGCTCACCAGAACAAGGG
>CAZPTO010000360.1:238-4175 GCA_964589155.1 uncultured Bacteroidaceae bacterium
TTACCGACCAGGTCATCCGTGTGATCTCCAAGCAACAGGATAATGTTGCATTCCTCCTGTGGGGACGCTATGCCCAGGCCAAGGAGAAATTGATCGACCAAAATAAACACCTGGTGCTGAAAGCCGCCCATCCATCACCCTTCTCTGCACACAATGGCTTCTTCGGATGCCGCCATTTCTCCAAAACAAATACCTTCCTTGAATCAAAGGGAATGGAGCCGATAAATTGGCGCCTTTAACGAAAATCAACTGGCTTTGTGCCTGAAATCTGGTTATTTATAGAGAATCCAAGAATCAATTCTCGCTTTTGGCACAGTATTTGTGTTTTAAATGGTGACAGTTCATCCAAGCATATACCTGACTTTATTCGGGGCACGGTCCGTCTCTTCCAGGGGCGGGCTTTTTATTTTCAAAAGCTTTTGTAGCCAATGATCTCCCGCACCTCGCGAAGCGTCTTTGACGCACTTTCACGGGCCTTTTCCGCTCCCTTTCTCACTACATTTTTCAAGTATGCATCATCGTTGTAGATATCGATGATCCGTTCCCGGAATGGCGTGGTAAAAGCAATAATATCTTCTGCAAGTTGCTTTTTCAAATCGCCATACCGGATTATACAGTTGTTGTAGGCCTCTTCAAAATGCGCAACTGTGGCTGGCTCGGACATAAGTTCGAGCAAATAGAACAGATTTTGGATCGGTTCCGGCTTTTCGGAATTAGGTGTTTCAGGGCCTGTATCGGTAACAGCCCGCATCACCTTCTTACGAATCACTTTCGGGTCATCGATCAGGTAGATACCATTGCCTTCCGACTTTCCCATTTTCCCGGTACCATCGAGACCGGGGACCTTCACAAGGTCGCTTCCGAAATTATATGGCTCCGGCAGGGTGAAGTAGTCGACGTTATAAATATGGTTAAAGCGCTTTGCAAATTTCCGTGCCATCTCCAGGTTCTGTTCCTGGTCCTTCCCAACCGGTACCTTGTCGGCATTGTGAATAATGATATCTGCACACATCAGTACCGGGTAGGTCAGCAGTCCCGCATTAACATTTTCGGGCTGTTTCCTTATCTTCTCCTTGAAAGTAGTAGTGCGTTCCAACTCGCCGATATAAGCGTTCATATTCAATAAAAGATACAGCTGGGAGATTTCCGGGACATCACTTTGGATGTAAATCGTTGCCGCTTCCGGATCAATACCGCAGGCAATATATTCCGACAGCACTTTCCGGATATTGTCATGCAGATTCTCTGGTTTTGGATGCGTGGTGAGTGAATGCAGATCAGCAATGAAGAAATAGCAATGATACTCATGCTGCATTCTCACAAAATTCTTCACTGCCCCGAAGTAATTTCCAAGGTGCAGGTTTCCTGTAGACCTGATTCCGCTTAATACCGTTTCCATATGTTTTTTCGAAATAAAATGCCTACAAAGCTAATACTGAAAATCAGGGGGTGCAAATAATCAATCCATTATTGTATATCATTTGATCATTTTAGTCTTTTGCGATCCCTGTTATAATGTCTACTTTTACATTTTTTGCGCCCTGTGTAATAAGCAAGGTGTTAATAAAACACATGAGAGTGTTTCAGAATAATTTGTATTTTTTCACGGGATAAAACTGATCTATGGAATCAACCAGACAGCAGAAAGTTTCGAGAATGCTCCAAAAGGAACTGGGTGCCTATTTTCAGCAACATGCCAGGGAAATGCTCCCCGGTAAAATGATTACCGTAACTGTGGTAAGGATCAGTCCCGACCTTGGCGTGGCAAAGGTCTACCTGAGCATCTTCCCCCTGGATAAGAATGAGGAGCCCCTCGAAAAGATAAAGGCACATGCCCCGTCGATCAGGAAGGAGATCGGGAAAAAGATCAAAAACCAGGTACGTAGTATTCCGGAATTCATCTATTACCTGGATGATTCCCTGGATTATATAGAGAACATTGATAACCTGCTTAGTGAGGATGAATAAATGAAACCCTCATCATTGAGCATTTTAATTTGGCTTCGCCGAGCTAAAGGTTCAGCGGAGCAATGACAAAAGAACATGAACCGAAATCGTCTTGGCGAAGAGCTCAGCGTAGCCAAGAAATAGGATAAAACCGTTCAACGGATAGATGCATGTGTTAATGAAAAATATATGAAATATGATCCTGTAAAGCGTAGCCTCGGCGCAGTATTCAATACCACCCCGTTTTTGCGTAAAATATTTTACCACCTGCTCAACCTGTTGCTGCTCAGATCGTGGCATATCAGGAAGGAGTTAAGAAAGCTCAGGAATTCCCTGCCGGAAGCACCGTCGGTTTTAGACGCAGGCTCCGGATTCGGACAATACGACTATACGATGTCCATGCAATTCCCGAAAGCACAGATCACAGCCGTGGATGTAAAACAGGAACAGATTGATGACTGCAATACATTTTTCGAGCGAATCGGCAGATCCGACCGGGTTAAATTCGAATATGGAGACCTTACCACATTCCGTCAACCGGAGGCCTATGACCTTGCGCTTTCGGTGGATGTAATGGAACATATCGAGGAAGATGTGACTGTCTTTAAAAACCTGGCTGCCAGTTTAAAAAATGGAGGGGTACTCCTGATCTCCACCCCTTCAGACCAGGGAGGCAGCGATGTGCACGACGATCATGACGATTCATTTATCGAAGAACATGTGCGTGATGGATATGCCATCGAAGATATTGAGGCCAAATTAAAAACCGCAGGTTTCTCTGTGGTCCACAGCAGGTATTCCTACGGCACGCCGGGAAAGATATCCTGGAGGATCTCCATGAAATGGCCGATCCAAATCGCCAATGCAGGCAAGGTCATGGTTCTCCTGTTGCCTTTCTATTACCTTATTTTTTATCCGTTCGCATTTGTACTTAATATTATAGACGTCAATACCAGGCACAAAAAAGGAACCGGTTTAATTGTAAAAGCCATTAAATGAGATTTCCCCTTTATATTGCAAGAAGGTATCTTTTCGCCAGGAAAAGCCAGAATGCAATTAATATCATTTCGGGGATCTCCATGCTGGGGGTGGCGGTAGGGGCCATGGCCCTGGTGGTGATATTGTCAGTATTCAACGGGTTCGATGAAGTGGTAAAATCACTGTTCAATTCATTTGACCCTGACATCGAGATCACGGCAACCCGGGGAAAGGTGTTTTCACCAGATGAACGGTTTCAGCAAATCCGTGAAATGGAAGGCGTGCAATACTACGCGGAAGTACTTGAAGAGAATGCGCTGCTTAAATATGATGAAAGACAACATATTGCAACTATCAAAGGCGTTGATGAGTCCTTTATCAATGTAACCGGTATCGACTCTATGGTATACGAGGGAGACATGGTACTGAAAGATAATAAAAGGTCCTATGCAGTGGTGGGACAGGGAGTGGCATACAATCTGCAGATCGGACTGAATTTTATAAATCCGCTCTTCGTTTATATGCCAAAGCGGGTGGGCCGGATCAACCTGGCCAATCCCGACGATGCCTTTCGCAGGCAATATATATTTCCAAAGGCCATTTTTGCCATTGAACAGGATTATGACTCAAAATATGTGATCGTACCCATTGAATTTATGCGGAACCTGCGGGATTATAGCAATGAAGCTTCTGCCGTGGAGATCAAACTTGATCCCGCCTATGATCCGATTGCCACACAAGAAAAGATCAAAGAAATACTGGGTGCAGAATTCCAGGTGAAGAACCGTACCGAGCAAAATGAGCTGTTCTATAAAGTCATGCGGTCTGAAAAATGGGCCATTTTCCTGATCCTGACTTTCATATTGATCATTGCCTCCTTCAACATCATCGGATCACTCAGTATGCTCATCATCGATAAGAAAAATGACATCCGCAGCCTGAGGAACATGGGAGCCGGTCAGAAACTGATCGGAAGGATCTTTTTGCTGGAAGGATGGCTGATCAGCATCAC
>CAZPTO010000361.1:0-4167 GCA_964589155.1 uncultured Bacteroidaceae bacterium
ATACAGAGACGGAAGACGTTCCGCTATCTGATGTCCTGTTCAGGGTCCACGAGAAAGAAAAGGGCGGAACTGCGATCGATCCTAAATCCGGGAACGAAGCATTGAAGGCCTATTTTACAGAAGTGTTGCCGGAGTATGATGAGGAGCGCGTGTATGTCTCCGATATCAAGAAGGTGCTTACCTGGTACAACCTGCTCCATGAGCTCGGACTCCTGGAAGTGACAGAAAAAGAGGAAGAAGACGAGAATTCAGATGGTGCGGATGATAAAAAAGATGATGATGAAACTGCAGGGGAAGCTAAGAAAACTGCCGGGGATACCGCTTCCGCTGATCGCAAAAGCAATGCAGGCAAAGAAGGATCGGATGCCGGGAAGGAATAGATTATACGCTAACGCTGAATGGGGACGCTTGCTTTAAGGCGGTAATAGCCTTGAACGAGCAAACCTGGGTTCAGGGCATATGCTTCAGTTTAGCGAACTTCTTTCCGCTTGGCTTCTTCCCAGAGGAGATCCATCTCTTCCAGGGTCATCTCTTTGATGCTTCTCCCATTCGACCTGGCATGTGCTTCGATATAATTAAAGCGCTGCAAGAACTTTATGTTGGTGCGCTCCAGGGCTGATTCTGGTTCGACATTGAACAGCCTGGCCGCGTTGACAATGGAAAAGAACAGGTCGCCAAATTCTCTTTCGGTTTTTTCCCGGTTCCCACTCTTTACTTCCTTTCTCACTTCATCAATCTCTTCCGATACCTTGTCCCAAACATCCTCGGGGTGTGCCCAGTCAAATCCCACAGCACGCGCTTTGTCCTGCATCCGGTGCGCCTTGATCAGGGCAGGCAGCGATTTTGGCACCCCGCTGAGTACACGCTTGGTGCCATTATTCTCTTTCATCTTCAGTTCTTCCCAGTTGCTGACAACCTCCTTCGCACCAGATACCTTCCTCTCACCAAATACATGCGGATGCCTGAACACCAGCTTTTCATTCACTGTATCGATCACATCGGTGATATCAAATGCCGATTTTTCTTCACCGATCTTTGCATAGAAAACAATATGCAATAGCAGATCGCCCAGCTCTGTACGGATCTCATCCAGGTCATTTTCAATGATTGCATCGGCCAGTTCATAGGTTTCCTCAATGGTGAGGTTTCGTAACGATTCCATGGTCTGCTCCCGGTCCCAGGGACACTTTTCCCTTAATTCATCCATGATATCAAGGATCCTGCCGAAGGCCTCCATTTTTTCCGCTCTCGTACTCATATCAACACTGTTTTGATCTGTATAATTTCTTTATTTAAATTCAACCCTGATCGTTGAATCCGTATTCAGGTTCAACAGGTCACGTGCCGATCCGTTCCGGATGGCTATTTCAAGCAGATCAATGGAATTGAAAATCGCCAGGAGATCCCCGCCGGTGGTTTCAGAATAGTAACTGTTCAGCCGGCTGATCTTGTAATGTTTGCTCTGCACGTAAATGGTAAATTTCCGCTCTTTTCCAAATCTGTCGAATAACTCTCGCGTTATGTTGGTGATGGCATTGCCATAAGAATCGATGTAAATGACCGCCCCGGTAATTGTATTATTGTCCAGGGTAGCCCGCAGTGGTACCTGTTTTTTTACTTCAGTTACCGGTGTGCCCAGTTTGCTGAATGGCTCGCCCTGTATGATCCTGCATGCGATCTTGCTGAAGTAGGTGCAGGCAGGGAAACTTTTCGCTGCACTTTCGTCAGACCTGTCAATGGCAATGACCTCTGAACTTTCTGCATCACCCAGCAACCCGAGGATCCCGTTATCCGCGGTCAGAAAATAATGTCCGTCAATCTTCGCAGCCAGTAACTGGCAATCCGGGGCATGTTCGGACCCCACGGCAATGATATGGACAGCGCCTTTTGGAAAGTGGTAACAGCTGTTCCTGACGATGAAAGCGGCTTCAGAAACGCTGTAGGACCGGATGCTGTTGCTGAGGGTGATTACCTGGACATCCTGGCAGGAAGATAAAATAGAGCCCTTGATAGCACCGGTGTAATAGTCGTCCTTGTTCCAGTCTGAAGTCAGCGTAACAAAATGCATGTGGATCGTAACAGGAATTTCTATTGGAATGTTAAAAAAAACAGCTTATTTTGTCAGTCCCAAAAGTAGTGATTATAATTCAATTTATGGCGCAAAAGGTCATCTATTTAGAGGGGGTGGACCCCATCGATTTCTTTGGTGTTAATAATGTACGCTTCAATAAATTAAAATCCTATTTTAGTGATCTGAAGATTGTTTCGCGGGGAAATGAACTGAAAGCGGAAGGTGATTCAGTTCGGATCGGCCAACTGGAAGAAAAGGTCGGATTGCTGGTGAAATTCATATTGAAATTCAACCGTCTTTCCATGGACGATTTCGATGAGCTCCTGAGCGGTGATGCAACCTATAAAATGGAAGCGCCTGGACCGAAAGAAGAAGTCCTTGTTCACGGCGACAGGGCCAAACCCATCCGGGCCCTGACCATTCATCAGAAACAACTGGTCGAAGAAGCATCTCAACATGACCTTGTACTGGCAGTCGGACCAGCCGGTACGGGGAAGACCTATACAGCGATCGCGCTTGCAGTAAGGGCACTGAAGAACCGGGAGGTGAACAGGATCATCCTGACCCGTCCTGCCGTGGAGGCAGGGGAGAAACTGGGATACCTGCCCGGTGATTTTGCGCAGAAGCTTGATCCTTACCTGCAACCACTCTTTGATGCCCTGAGGGATATGATCCCGGCAAAGAAGCTGATGCAGTTCATGGAGGACAATACCATCCAGATCGCACCGCTTGCATATATGCGGGGACGTACGCTCGATAAAGCATTCGTCATTCTCGATGAAGCGCAGAATGCTACGGTCAGCCAGTTCAAGATGTTCCTGACACGGATGGGCCCCAGTGCCAGGTTCATTGTTACAGGCGATGTTACCCAGGTGGACCTGCCGGGACGCACTCAATCAGGACTGATCCAGGCAATTGGTATCCTGGAAGGGATCGAAGGAATCTCCGTCATCCGGTTTGATGAACGCGATATCATCCGTCACCGGCTGGTTAAAAAGATCGTCAAAGCATATGACAAGGATGAAGACCGGGAAGCAAAAGGCTGAGGATATTGTTTGCAGAAAAAATGTATATATATTTAAATAAATATAAGTAAGGGGCTTGAAATATATATTTCCGGGGATGAACATTTTTATATATAATGGCGTCAGGATAGTGTCAGGATGAAGTTGACTCATTCCATCCGGTCAGTTCGAATATTAACTTTAAAATCTAGTATAATGGCAGCATTAAAAGGTACAGAATTCAATTTTCCTGGACAAAAGAGTGTATATCATGGCAAGGTAAGGGATGTATATAATATTGACGACGAAACGCTGGTGATGGTGGTCACCGACCGTATTTCAGCATTCGATGTGATCCTCCCCGAAGGGATCCCTTACAAAGGGCAGGTACTTAACCAGATCGCTAATAAATTCCTGGATGCAACTGCTGACCTGGTACCCAACTGGAAGATCAAATCTCCGGATCCCAATGTAACAGTCGGTCATTATGCCGAGCCTTTTAAAGTGGAAATGGTCATCAGGGGATACTGTACCGGGCATGCCTGGCGCGAATATCGTGATGGCAAAAGGGAGATCTGCGGGGTGCCTATGCCAGACGGATTACGCGAGCATGATAAATTCCCGGAGCCCTTGATCACTCCAACTACAAAAGCCGATCAGGGTCACGATGAGGACATATCAAGGGAGGAAATCATCGCGGAGGGACTGGTTTCAGAATCTGACTATGCCCGGCTGGAGGACTATACACGGAAACTCTTCCAGCGAGGTACAGAAATGGCAGCTGAAATGGGACTGATCCTCGTGGATACCAAATATGAATTCGGAAAAAAAGACGGAAAAATTCTTCTCATCGATGAGATCAATACACCCGATTCATCCCGGTATTTTTATGCAGACGGGTATGAGGAGCGCCAGGAAAAGGGAGAACCCCAGAAACAGCTTTCCAAGGAATTTGTCCGCCAGTGGCTCATATCCCAAGGATTCCAGGGAAAGGCGGGACAGCTGATCCCCGAAATGCCTGAAAATTTTGTAAATGAGGTATCAGAGCGGTACATTGAGCTTTTTGAACGGATCACCGGCGAGAGATTTGTC
>CAZPTO010000362.1:0-4165 GCA_964589155.1 uncultured Bacteroidaceae bacterium
CAAAGCTTTAAAAAAAATGTCGGGCTAGCAAGATTGCTCCTCGTTCCTTGTTGCGATCTCGAGAGGGGGTGTGTTCAGAACAGGCATAAGCCCGGGGCCTCCTTTCGTCGGCCCAACGGGCTTTTTTGTTTCAATTAGCTTATGAAAGCGAGCTTTCAGCGCTCCTTAAAACAAAAAAGCCCGGGTTCGCTGATCGCGAACCGGGCTTATGCCTGTTCTGTCGGGGTAGCGAGATTTGAACTCACGACCTCTTCGTCCCGAACGAAGCGCGCTACCGGGCTGCGCTATACCCCGATTGTTATTGTTGCTGCAAAATTAACACTTTTTCCTTTTCCGGTGAAAGTTTCGGTGAGATTTTATGGTGAGGATAGTTGATGCCGGGTATAGTGTTAAGTTGAACGAATAAAATGGTAGATACTGGTGTTGCATTAAATCATTGATCCGTGGGACAGTAAAGAATTCTATATTATTTTATTAACCTGGATTCTGAAATCAGGTTATTGAGACGATCGATATTTCCGGCTCCCCGGAAGGGTTGCCCGGGACTTCAGATCTTGGCCAATACCATCGTCATGGCATGCAGGGTAATCGTGATTCCCAGGTATATGTTCCGCGACATTGCGGGTTTGAGGTTAAAAAGCTTATACTGCAGGGATCCGGCGTGGCAAGAGCTGACGCAATCGCCGCAAAGCGTGCAGGTAGCGGCAGGTTTGCGGCTCAGTATGTCCTCTTTTTTTAATGCATTGTATTTGCAATGGGAACTGCAAAGCATACAGTTCGTGCAGCTGTCTTTGATGGTCAGGCGGATCGGGTTCACATGTTTTGCCCCGCTGACAATGGTGCCGATCGGACACCAGGTCAGGCAATGTACCATCTGGCCTTTCGCCCTTGAAAAAATCAGCATTACTGCCAGTCCTCCTACTCCGAAGCCGATGGCGATGTAGGTGGCTGTCAGCAACTCCACATTAAGCATGCGCAACAGGATCGTAACAGCAATAATGATAAGGATAAAAGGAATCTTCAGCCTCCAGATCTTTTCCAACCGCTTTCGTCTTTTTTTCTTCCCTGCAGCCCAGCCATCCAGCGCTCCAAAATAACAGAAATGACTGCACCATGCAGGCCCGGACAGCAGGATGGTGCTTACGAAAAGTATCGTCATAACGGAGAAATCGCCGCGGTAAATGGGGCCACTCATAATCATCATAGGAATCGGCAGGTGCAACTCACCCGTCATCAGGAATTTTTCAGAAACTGTCACTCCCAGCACCAGTTGTGAAAAAAACACAAACGAGAATACCAGCCAGGTGACCTGTCTCCACCTGGACGAGCGTGCCGGATCGTACATGAACCAGGCTACAATTGCACCGTATGATGCAGCCATGAGTATTTCAATCCAGCCGCCGCCACTCATGAACCGTTCAAGGATAAGTATTGGATTGTCCACTTTTACCTGCACGAATGCGAGCAATACTGCTGTGGCAATGAATACGGAGATGGAAAGAACTGTCCGGCTTGATAAACGCATCTTCATTTACCTGTTTATGATTGGTCAAATCTGACTGGCCTCTGCACCTGCTAAGTTGGTATAAAAATACCGGTTGCATGGTCATTACTTATTGCAAAATAAGCGACCGGGACAATAGGCAAGGGCATTTGATGAGACATTTTTATTTCGATTTGATCATGGTCAGGAGCATTTTGAACTTTGTTTTTGCTTCCAGGGCATGTGGAATATTTGCCGGCATGATGATGAATTCGCCATTTTCAACCCGGTGTTCTTTCCCGTCAATATATACCGCTGCTTCGCCGTCGACCACCTGCACCATGGCATTGAAGGGTGCGGTGTGTTCACTCAGTCCCTGGCCTGCGTCGAATGCAAATAGTGTTACGGTACCTGTATCTTTTTTGATCAATGTCTTACTTACAATTGCCTCATCTGCATAACTGGCCAGTTGTGCAAGGTTGGCTTTCTTTGAAGTTTCAAATTCCTGTCTCATACCTCGTAATTTAAAGCGGTTTATTCTTATTTCACTGTCCACAGAATACCCGTTAGGCTTCTGCTTATCATTTGGATGTTTTTTCTGTTTACAAATCTAATACATGCAAATAATGTGACTGGTAACATAGGTTACAGGGGGGACGGCAAATGTTTTTTTAAGCTGGCTTTACGGATGAGTACATCTGATGGTGGTTACCATAACAATTCAGCAGGATTAAATCCGGGTTCAAGATTCCGCTGGGGGGCTGCTGCTGGAAAGTGAAAGAAAGAGGTGCATTGCTGATTGGGTATTTTTCTTTCTTTGTGTTTTCGGCTTTTTCTTCGGGTATATTATGGCGGGCCAACTGCTTATTCACATTCTCCCACACCATTAAAACACATCAGCAACTCGCGTACTTTTTCCACCCCCTCGATGTAGTATTTCGCCTCGGTGGTCTTTGCACCCACTTTGATGGTATAGGCCTGCTCAGGCATGGATTCGAACGTGTATTCATCGGTCCAGTCGTCACCCACTGCGAAAATGAAATCATAAATTTGATTTCCCATCTTATGCAATGCAGCACGCCCTTTATTGATTCCTGAATATTTGATCTCCAGCACCTTGTCTCCGTCCATGATCTCCAGGTTGAGGTTGGAAGTCAGGGTTCTCAGCTCGTCCTTGAGTTCCCAGGCACGTTGTATCCCCAGGTCGGGATCCGCTTTCCGGTAGTGCCATACCAGGGAAAAGTTCTTGTGTTCAATAAAGGAACGCGGGGTCTGGTCCACGTAGTACTCCAGCAAGGGTTGCACAGATTCCTTCCATTGATTGTCGATTTGTTCCAGCATGTGCCAGTCCCCCCCGGGATCCCTGAGCCAAACACCGTGTTCAGCAATAAAATGAATGTTCCAACTGGCATCAAACCACCGACCCAGGGTTTCTTTGTCGCGCCCGCTAATGATCGTAACTGTATTTTTCGGATCCTTTGTGAGTTTTTCGAGAATTCCGTACAACTCCTCGTCGGGTTTCGCATCTTCCGGGTTCTTCTTGAAACCGGAAAGTGTTCCGTCGTAATCCAGGAAGAGAATCCGTCTATAGGCCGCTTCATAGGCTTTCACAACCTTTTTCACATGTCCTGAGCTGATCTTCCGGGTAAGCGAGGTTTGTTGTGTCTCGATCACATTGTCGAGGCTGTTAATGAATTCATTGGCCCACCTGTCGACCGTGTACCTGTTCAAACGCTTCTGCATTACCGTCATTCTTCTTTCCTGTTCTTCCCGCGGCATCTGGAGCGCCTCCCTGATCGCGTCAACCACTTCTCCCATGTTATTGGGATTGACGATCAGGGATTCATGCAGTTCCTTAGAGGCACCTGCCATCTCGCTTAATATCAGCACTCCATCGTTCTCGAACCGGGAAGCCACAAATTCCTTCGCGACCATATTCATGCCATCACGCAGTGGCAGGATGAGCGCGATATCAGCCAGGGAATACATTTCGATCAGTTCATCGATGGTAAATTCTTTGTTCAGGTACCGTACAGGCATCCAGGAGATGGTGCCAAAGGTTCCGTTGATACGCCCAACCAACTCATCCACTTCTCGTTTGAGTGATTCGTAAAACTGGCTCCTCTCACCGGAGATCAGCGCCAGCAGTATGAAATTCACTTTTTCGAGATATTCAGGATGTTCCTGGAGGAAGAGTTCAAATGCATGGAGCCTTGTGGGAATTCCCTTGGTATAATTCAATTTATCGATAGAGAGAATGATTTTTTCATCGCCCTCATTTTTCACCAGGTGCTTCATCATCATCTTCACCTGCGAGTCAGAATCATCTTTTCCAGCGTGGTAAGCTTCAGCTTTGGCGGCAAATCGCTCAGCATTGATCCCTTTCGGGAATGCATCCACCTTCAATGTTCGTTCACCTATCCTGATGCGGTTAAAAACGGTTTCATGTCCGAATATTCTTCTTACGCAGCTCAGGAAGTGCCGCACATAATCGTAGGTATGGAAACCGATCAGGTCAGCACCCAGCATTCCCTGCAATAATTCTTCCCGCCAGGGCAGCAACCTGAAGATCTCAAAGGAAGGGAACGGGATGTGTATAAATATTCCGATGCTGACCCTGGGCATGCGTTGCTTGATCATATCCGGAAGCAACATCAGGTGGAAATCATGGATCCAGACGAT
>CAZPTO010000363.1:0-4140 GCA_964589155.1 uncultured Bacteroidaceae bacterium
GCGCTGGCATCCAAAGGATTCAGAAGTCCAACCATGATGGAGATGTACCTGTTTGCCCCCAATGCGGACCTGGGGCCTGAACGATTGTGGAATTACGAGGTTTCCCTTTCACAACGATTGGGATGGTTCGGCATCGTTGATTTTTCGGGATATCTGATCGAAGGATCCAACCTGATCGTCGTGCAACCCAATCCCAATCCGCCACCATTCATGATGCGTTCCAATGCAGGTGAATTCAGGAATTGGGGAATCGAGCTCGAATCATCCTTCAGTCCCATCGAGATGTTACAACTCGATCTGAGCTACAGTTACCTGAATTCAGACACCAAATTATATTTCGCTCCCAAACACCAGCTCTATACGGGTGCTGTTGCTGATTTTGGAAAGTTAAGGATAGCAGCAAATGTAAAGGTTGTTAGCGGGTTGTATACATTGATCGGAGCAGAAGATCCTGAAAATGATGTACTGGAATCCTATGGCCTCGTCGATGCCAAGGTAATGTATGATCTATTCAGCGGACTGGAGATCTTTGTGGCGGGTAAAAACCTGTTGAACCAGGATTACCAGACAGTGAATGGATACCCCATGCCCGGGATCAGTGCGATCGGCGGTCTGTCAGTCAACCTGGGAAACGGGAGCCGGAACTGAACCTTGCCTGAGGAACCAGGAAGTAAAATCTTTTGAAATCCCAAAATTCCCACATCCACGAAAAGGGCAGAATGGATATCCCCTGAACGTCAATTAGTTTCTATTAAGATCATTTCGTGAGGATAAAAGAGAGGTCAGTGTATATTTTCGGTATAATTTTTTGATCTTTGCAGGGTTTATTCTATGTCATGACCGACAATTCCAAAGGTATATTATACGCTTCTGTGACGGCTTCCCTTTGGGGATTCCTGGCTATTGCGCTGAAAATTGCCGTGACAGAATTATCTCCTGTGACCGTGGTCTGGTTCAGGTTCAGCACGGCATTTCTCACCCTTGGCCTTGCAACATTCATTTTCCGACGCAAGGATTTTAACATCTTCAGGAATTTACATTGGATGTTGTTGCTGGCAGCTGTCTTCCTGGGTTTTAATTACCTGGGATTCATTTCCGGGATCAAGTACGTGAGTCCTTCTTCTTCACAGGTTTTCATTATGGTGGCACCGGTCACCTTTGCTTTATCAGGAATAGTGATCTTTCGTGAACAGGTCACGATACAGCACCTGGTTGGTTTTGCACTTGTGGTGACAGGAATCGGACTGTTTTATTCAGAGCAGATCAGGGACCTTGTCAATGCAGAGAATCATTTCACCCGGGGCATGTTGCTCATATTCGGTGGTGGATTGTCATGGGCCGTATTTGCCTCATTGCAAAAGCACCTGCTGAAAAGCTATTCCCCAAACCAGCTGAACCTGTTTATTTACAGCTTCTGCGCCGTCATGTTGCTTCCCTTCGCACAGTTCAGTAAACTGCCTGCCTTGCAGGGCGGGGAGTACCTGCTACTGTATTACCTGGGACTGAATACAGTGCTTGCATACGGTTCCCTCTCCCTGGCCATCAAGTATACCGAAGCCAACAAGGTGAGTGTGATCATCACACTCAACCCGATCATCACCTTCGTAACCATGGCAATCCTGTCAAGGATGAACGTTTCCTGGATCGCGCCGGAATCATTTTCTGTGCTGAGCATCGTCGGTGCACTGACCGTTCTGTCGGGAGCGATCACCGTGATACTGGCAGGAAGAAAACATAAAAGAAGTACGTAATTAAAGTAAATCTTTTTTTGCTTCTTCGGTCAGCTCTTCTTCTTCGATACCTAATGTTTCATCTATCCTTTTCCCGAATTTCAGATCGGAAATGATAAGCATGAAAGCTCCAAACACCAGCATTCCGATACCCGAGTAGAGATTGATGTTTTTCCCAATGGAGATCTCGTACATTTCATCACCTGCAGTAAATATTCCGAAAATAGTGAGGATGGCACCAAAGATGACAAACATAAAGCCAATCGGTATTTTTATATCTAAACCCATGATTTATAGTTTTCAGTTTAAAAAATATTACACCTTGCAACACAAGGTCAATGTACATATTACCAGAATAATATACTTAAAATAACTGCGATAATTCCAACTACCCATGCCAGGAAGCCAGGACGCTGATACCAGTGCTTGCTGTCATCAATGGTCTTGGGAGTCAGCTGGTAAACCAGTCCTTTAAGTTGCTCGTCGGTTTTCGTACGCTTGGTTAACAGGGAAATGACGATGGTAGCAAACAGGGCTACGGAGAAAGCGATGATCGCGATCCAGAAATTCTGTGCCATCTCACTCGGGAAAGTTTGAACAACAGTACCTGTCCAACCTCCCTTTACAAGCGTTTCAGCACCGGCGGGTTGTGTAAAACCATGTACCAGTCCCGCCGAGAATGTACCGGTCAGCAGGCCCCAGAATGCGCCGTGACCGGTGGTCCGCTTGGTAAACATCCCCATCAGGAAAGCAGCGAACAGCGGTGCATTGATGAAGGCAAAGATCAGCTGCAGGAAGTCCATGATATTATTGAACATTGCAGCCACATATGCAGTGAGAATACTCACCAGTACTCCGAAAATGGTAGTCAGTTGTCCAACGCGAAAATAGTGGTTGTCACTTTTCCCGGGCACCAGGTAACTCTGGTATATGTCGTATGTGAACACGGTATTGAATGCAGTTACATTTCCTGCCATACCACTCATAAACGAAGCCATCAGGGCTGTGAGGCCAAGCCCCAATACCCCTGTGGGCAGGAAGCGTTTTAACATCATAGGGATCACCAGGTCGTAATCATAACTGGATCCTTTTGCAGGAAGGTGGAACATCTCGTCGCCAGAATTCAGCAATGCCATAGCGATCATGCCGGGGATGATCACCAGGAAAGGGATAAACATTTTTGGGAACGCTCCGATCAGGGGTGTTTTTCGTGCATCACTCATTGAACCGGCTGCCATGGCACGCTGTACTACGAGGAAATTGGTACACCAGTACCCGAATGACAGGACAAATCCGAGACCGAAGAAAATCCCGATCCAACTCCCCATGGGGTGTTCAGGAGATATATTCTGCCAGGAATGGTCGAAACCGGAGGTCATTGGATTCAGCGCCAGTTTGTCAACCATTCCATCCCATCCGCCTACTTTGATCAGCCCGATGATCACCAGCGGAAGGAACCCTATCACGATCAGGAAGAATTGCAACACTTCGTTATAAATGGCCGAGCTGAGTCCGCCGAGATAGGTATAGACCAGGACAATGAAAGCGGAAATAAACAAACTCATATGGAAGTTCCATCCCAATAGAGTCTCCATCAGCAATGCCAGGGCATACATGGAGATACCAGACGCGAAGATGGTCATGATGGCAAATGAGAAAGCGTTAAACCCCCGTGTCTTTTCATCAAATCGTAACTTGAGATACTCGGGTACAGATCGTGCTTTGGAACCATAATAAAAAGGCATCATGAATATGGCCAGGAAGATCATGGCAGGGATGGCACCAATCCAGTAAAAGTGGACGGTGGCCATACCATATTTTGCTCCTGAAGCCGCCATGCCGATCACCTCCAGCGCACCGAGGTTTGCTGAGATGAATGCCAGTCCGGTTACCCATGCAGGTAAGGATCTGCCAGCTTCCAGGAAGTCGGTAGCATTCTTCATGTATTTTTTTAACGCCCATCCGATGCCCAGCACAAAGGCAAAGTAAATGATCATGATCGCATAGTCGATCCAGGTCAGGTTAAAGGTTTCAAGGTTTGGTAGTGTTTCCATTACGAACGTATTTCAGGTTATTTGACTGTAAAAAACTTTGCTAAAATAATATTATCTTGAAGATCAACCTACTTTTTGTAAAAAGATTGATTATCAATTACTGGTCATTTACAGGTAAATTTTTGTCATTTTTAAAAATATCGACTAATATTGAGGACTGAAAGCAGAAAGCGTAATTTTTACGCTAACAACGATCCTGCTTTCCTTATTAACCAACTAAAACGATAAGGAATTATGGCTAATTTAGACTGGATTGTACTGGGTTTGTTTGCCCTGGCGCTCGTTGGGATTATCCTCTGGACCCTGAAAAAGAAGGACAAGGATACTTCAGACTATTTCCTTGCAGGGCGGGATGC
>CAZPTO010000364.1:0-4136 GCA_964589155.1 uncultured Bacteroidaceae bacterium
AGAGGGGGGTGATCACCTGGATTTTGGTAACCTGATGCACGAACTTTTTGGACGCATCAGGACCATCGGTGATGTGGATGATGCAGTGCGGTATTATACAAGGGAAGGATTGCTGACCGATAAGGATGCGGAAAAACTGCGGAGCCTGGTTGTTGAAAAACTACAAACGCCGGGTGTTGAAGCGTGGTTTGTTCCAGGTGCCAGGATCTTTAATGAGCGCGATATTATTGCAGGAGGCGAAACCTACAGGCCAGACCGCGTGATGCTTAAAGATGACCAGGTATATGTGATTGATTATAAGTTCGGTAATGTGGAATTGGCTAAGTATGACCGGCAGGTGAACCGCTATGTCGGGCTGCTCAGGGAAATGGGACATGAAAAAGTCGGGGGATACATCTGGTATGTAATGCTGGATAACATCGTTAAAGTGGTCTGATATGGCGTATCCGTGGGGAACATACAGACGATTCAATGCCTATTCTGATTATTTCAGAAAGGTTTTTGGCGAACGTGTACAGAAGCTGTCGGTCAATGCGGGGTTCACTTGTCCGAACCGCGATGGAACAGTGGGCAGGGGAGGATGTGCCTTTTGCGACAACCGGGCGTTTAATCCCTCATACAACGAGGCGTGTAAACCTGTCCGTCAGCAACTTGATGAAGGAATCGCCTTTCATAAAAACCGTTACAGGAAGGTCCGTAAATACCTGGCCTATTTCCAGGCATATTCAAACACCTACGCGCCCCTGGAGGAACTGAAAGTCATTTACCAGCCTGCAATGGACCACCCCGATGTGGTCGGTATTGTTATCGGCACCCGCCCAGATTGTGTCGACCAGGAAAAGCTGGATTACTTCGAGCAGCTTGCAAAGGACTTGTACCTCGTTATCGAATACGGGATCGAATCGATCAATAATACAACACTGGCAGCAATCAACCGGGGCCATACCTTTGAGGCGACCCGGCATGCCATCATTGAAACTGCAGCGCGGGGCATCAGAACGGGCGGACATATGATCATCGGTTTACCGGGAGAAACACGGGAGCAATGGATCCGCAGCGTGGAAGTATTGTCCGCACTTCCCCTGCACAGTATCAAATTTCACCAGTTGCAGATCATCAGGGGAACGGCAATGGAAAGGAAATACCAGGATGATCCGGAAAGGTTTCATTTCTTTGAGATGGAAGAATACCTGCAACTGATGGCTGGCATCATTGAAAGACTGAACCCATTCATCGTGGTGGAGCGTATCGCCGGTGAAGTGAATCCAGGCACAGCCTCCCGAAAGGGATGGGGCCTGAGGTATGACCGTATCCTCGCCAGGTTTGAGGAGATCATGGAGGAGCGGAATACCTGGCAGGGCAGGTTATACGAAAAACAGGAGAATATATAAATTTTACCAGTCCCCTGTATGCCGGGTACTGAAAGGACAGGAGTACCAGTGGTAAGAAATTAAATTAGTATACATGTTTTTAGAAGTTTTGGCAACATACGTGGTGAAACATGTTCAGACAGACCCCTCTGAACTGTGCTTTGTGTTTCCTAACCGCAGGTCCGGTCTGTTTTTCAAGCGATTTCTCGTGAAGCATTCAGGCAAGACAACATGGGCGCCACGCATACTTACGATCAATGAACTGATGGTTGAAATGGGTGGACTCCAGATCGCTGATCCGTTGGATATTCTCTTCGAACTGTATGACAATTACAAGAAAACAGCATCCCATCCTGAACCATTCGATAGTTTCTATCCCTGGGGTGAAATGATGATTTCAGATTTCGACACCCTGGATAAATACCTGGTGGATCCGGATACTGTATTCAGGAATATCAGGGAAATCAGGGAGATCGATGAAATTTTCGGAGGACTGGAAGAAGCCCAGGTGGACTTCATCAGGAAGTTCTGGAAAAGCTTCCACCAGGGGGATGCGACCCGTGAAAAAGAAATTTTTCTTTCCACATGGAAAATGCTGCCGAAACTTTACCATGCACTGGTCGATGCCTTGCATGCTCGCGGAGAAGGATATGAAGGAATGATCTACAGGAAGGTGGCTGAGTTGGATGTGCTGGCGCTGAATAGTCAACTACAATATGCACATTACTATTTTGTTGGATTTAATGCACTAAGCACCAGTGAAAAGCAATTGTTCAGGAGAATGAAGAAAGGGAAAGTGGCTTCCTTCTTCTGGGATTACGATGAAAAGTACATTGTAAATGAGGCCATGGAAGCAGGACGTTTTCTCCGGGAGAACATCCGTGAGTTCGCGCCTCCTTTTGATTTGGGCATTTTCAAAAATCTGGAGGATGATCAGCAGATCAGGATCTTTGACCTGCCATCTGATGTGCTTCAGGCCAAGACAGTACATCAATTGCTTCAGGAAAGAACTTCACCGATTGAAGAGGCCAATGATACCGCGATCATTGCATGCGATGAGCACCTGTTGATGCCTGTTCTGGTGTCACTCCCGGAACAAGTAGACCTGGTGAATATCACCATGGGATATCCCTTTGCCAATACCCCGCTGAACAGCTTCATTGAAGGAATCCTTCGCCTGTATCGGAATGCCCGGACAGATACAAATGCCCGGACAGATACAAATGCCCGGACCCGTTTTTACAACAGGGATGTCCTCTCGGTACTGAACCACCAGTATTACAAATTGATCAGCGAAACCAATCCGGCCGCGGTTGTTGAGCAGATCATTCATGAAAACCGGGTGTACCTGGCACCTGATTTTTTTCATGATCATTTTGCCCGGTCCATTTTTCGCCAGGTAACCACAGCAGGTGCATTATGCAGTGTCATGAACGAATTGCTGATGTTTATACTTCAACGGTTGCAAAACGCGGAAACCCATCAGTATCTTGACCTGGAGAAAGAATATGTCCTGGTGATGCTTAGCCGGCTCAACAAGCTGAAAAGAATTACGGGGGATCGGTCAGATGTGGAGTTGCATACCTTCATGCGGCTGTTCAGGAGGATCATGGCCAACCAGCGCATCCCATTTACCGGGGAGCCACTTGCAGGCCTGCAGGTAATGGGGATACTGGAAACCCGCCTGTTGGATTTTGACAATATCATCATGCTTTCTGTGAACGAAGATATCATGCCGGAATCTTCCGCCGGAAACTCTTTTATTCCCTATTCCCTGCGGTATGCCTATGGATTACCTGTACGCGAAGATATGGATGCCATCTATGCATATTATTTCTACAGGATAATTCAACGGGCAAAAAAAATAGATCTGCTCTTTAAAAGTGCATCGGAAGGAGTGCGATCGGGAGAGATGAGCCGGTATCTCTACCAGATGAAATATGATTTTAATGCCCGGATGATCCGCCCGGTGCTGCCTGTAAGCTCAGCTGAGAAGGTAGCGGTGCGTATCGAGAAGACCCCGGAGGTGATGGACCAGCTCAAAAGATACCTGGCAGACAATTCAACCGGAAAGTATCTCTCACCATCGGCGCTGAATACATATATCGAATGTGCATTGAAATTCTATTTCAGAAAAGTTACGAGGGTTCAGGAGCAGGAGGAATTGCTTGAGGAACTGGATCCCATCGGGTTTGGAAATATTCTGCACCATAGCATTCATGAATTGTATCAATCAATTACAGGTGAGCGTGCCAGGGTCACAGCAGCAGACCTGAAGCAACTGAAAAATGGTGCTTCCCTGGATAAAACACTCGAACGTAATTTTGCGAGGGAGTATTTTAATTCAGGAGGTAACCGGAAGATCGAGGGAAGAAACCTGGTTATCATTGCCATACTGAAAAAATACCTGGTCAGGATCATTGAAACGGACATGGAGATCGCACCTTTGGAACTCATTGACCTGGAAAAGGAATATGAAATGGAGATGGAAATCCCTGCAGCCTATGGTACGCAACAGGTGAAAATTGGAGGAATGATCGACAGGGTTGACCGTCCGGAAGGAGGAGCGGTCCGGATCATTGATTACAAAACAGGGAATTCGGAACTTAAATTCAACACCATTGCATCGCTATTTGATCCTGAACGCAGCACGCGAAATAAAGAAGCTTTCCAGGCCATGGTCTACGCATCGCTCTACCTCGATCAACACCCGGAACATACTGTGATGCCGGGACTGTATGTCGTTAAAAAATTATTCGAGGACCG
>CAZPTO010000365.1:0-4133 GCA_964589155.1 uncultured Bacteroidaceae bacterium
CCATGTCCCCGGAGACTATTCCACCATCCAGGCGGCCGTTGATGCGGCAAATGAAGGAGATACTGTCCTGGTTGCTGATGGAACCTACTATGAAAACATCCGGATCTATTCAAAAAACTTTGTATTGGCCAGTCATTTCATCCTGGACGGTAATGAGGAGCATATTGCGAACACAATTATTGATGGGAGTAAGCCTGCTTTACCGGACAGTGCTTCGGTGATCTTGATCCGAAATTGCTCAGGTTCAGGTCCACTTGTAGAAGGATTTACGATTACAGGAGGAGGGGGATCAGTAATCGATACACCATTTGGTGTCGAGCGTAATGGAGGAGGCATATGGGTTATATTATCCGGAGCATACATCGAAAATAATATCATCACCTGAAACGATGTATCAGATCCTAAATTCACATCAAATGGAGGGGGAATTTATGCGGTCACATTAGTATCCGAAATGCAAGTATTTATCAAGGATAATAAGGTATTTGACAACAGTCTTCAGAGCCCCAGATATGCGCAAGGAGCAGGGATATATTTAGCCGGTAGTTTTGGACTAAAATTAGTTGAGAACAACAATATCTTCGAAAATACAGCAACCTGCACAGGCGAATGGAAAGCGAACGCCGGCGGAATACAACTGCATACTCAGGATCCCTGGGCTACTCCGATGATTATCAGAAATAACCGGATCGCCAACAATGAGATTCACTGCATAGCCAGTCAGGGTGGCGGTATATTCCTTTCATTTCCGCCGGGAGGGAGTACTAGTCAATGGTCAGGAAAAGCTCCCATCGAGATCTATAACAACCTGATCGTGGATAACTATTCAGAAGACAGGGGAGGAGGGATTGCAGTCTGGGATCAAACTGGTAGGGCGTATGACATCGTCGATCCCAATCCGCTGATTGTCAATAATACAATTGTGAAAAATGTGGCAAGTGAAGGCGGCGGCTTGTACAATTTCGGTATGAATGTGCTCCTTTTCAATAATATCATGTGGAACAATGCCGGTGAAGGAGCTACCTGTGAGATCAGCCAGAAAAATACCAATTACCCGAACCGCGACTGGGAAAATCATGGAAAAGTAGTGTGCATGTACAATGATATCAAAGGAGGCTATGAAGGTACGGGAAATATTAACAGGGAGCCTGTTTGGATTAAAGACAGTTATGCTCCCGACAGTCTGAACAGGTGCATCGGCAGGGGCACAAAATCTGTTAAAATAGGATTGCTCACCTACAGGGCGCCTACGACGGATTACTTCGGAAATCCCCGTCCCAATCCCATTGATGAATTTATCGACCTGGGCGCTATCGAATCATCCTTTCCGGTAGGCGGCATATCGAGCAGGACTTACAACTCGTTCAGGCTGTTCCCCAATCCGGCAACTGATCATGTGGTATTTCTTGCGGATCAATACAGGCAGTATACCCTGGAAATTTATTCCTCCAACGGACAGCTTGTAAAGCAAAATGATTATACCGGCAGCAGCTGCCATTTGGATATTTCGTCTTTCGAAAAAGGGATGTATGTGTTGGTGATCCGTGCGGAAAATAACGTATGGACCAACACATTCATCAAGCAATAACCACCTAAACTGAATAACCATGAATCTATTTAAATCAATTGCTATTTTCAGCAGAGGAACGATAGCTGTACTTGTCGTATGTATCATTGCCGTAGTATCCTCCTGCGACAAGGATGAAGCCGATCCAGATCCGCTGGATGAAAATAACGGCTCAACATCTTCTCAATTTTTGGAAGTAGAGGTAGATACTACTGTGCTAAAAAACTTCCCCATTATTGATGTGCATCAGCATATATACAGTTCATCTTCGCTTTGGGAACCGGGATTTAAAAATGTCTTATTTAGACATTATGCTACAAATATTGACCATTATGAAGCCCTTGTTCAACGTATGCATCAAAATAATGTGGTGCTGGCGATTTCCGGAGGTCCATTAGCAGCAGTGGATTTTTATTTCAACAATTACACGGAAAATAATTCGCTCTTCTGGTACAGTGCTGAGTACAGCAGCATTGATGAAGAGCGAGAGAATTCGGTGCTTTCAGATCTGAGAAACAGTATTACGCAGCAACACATCAAGTCAATTGGTGAGCTAACGGGAGTTTGTGCAGGTGTGCCACTTCATGATTCAATCTATTTAAAAATATATGCTATCGCCGATAGTTTTTCTATCCCTGTTTTTATACATACCGGCATTGTCCCGGAAAACATTATCAGGAACTATGCAAACTATGGATATGAATACAGCAATCCCGCTAACCTGAAACCTTTCCTGGAAATGTATCCAGAGGTGAATTTCAATGCTGCACATTTCGGTATAAGCAATGATGATGCCTATAATTTCGAAGATGCGGTAATTGATATGATGGCAGAATATAACAATTTCTATGTAGATATTGGGGCAACTATCTGGTGGGATGAACCCGGGAAAGAAATATCTGAAGCATTTATTAAACGGGCCATTGATCAGGGAGTGGAAGAAAAGATCCTTTTTGGTTCTGACGAAATGGTCTGGCCGGATGCTGTAACCGCCAGTATCAATTATATCAAGCAGGCTGATTTCCTGACCGATACGATCAGGAAGCAGATCCTGTACTGGAATGCTGCCAGGTATCTGAAACTTTCGGATGAAGAGATCGCAGTACATTTTGGGAAATAGAAATAACGGATTATCCAGGAATAATATATTCAATGTCTTCCGGGGCAATGTTATTCATTTAAAGATAACATTGATAAGTCCATTGGACATTCTGTAAATGCTTATGGATATACTGCAGATTTCAGTGTAAGCCTGAAAAATAGCAAAGCGATAATCATCCTGAGTAATAACAACAGGAATGACAATGATTTTTACAACTTTGTCAGAACTCTTAATACTGAATTCTATACCAAGTTTTCAGAGAAATAACGTGATATATTTTCGGTAGAGTCAGGTATATAAAGTGCTTATTGCCAGCAGAATATGCATTAAATATTCCTGCTAACTTGTTCTTAAATTTAGCCGATTAATTGCGGGTTAACGACTCGTTAAGGGATGGTTAATCTTTAAGATTAAATTTGTTTCGCAGAATAATTGAATTATCTAACCGATAAAGAGCTTCGCAGTTTAATTCGATTTCAACTAAGAACAAATCATAAAGAGATTTTCATAATTAAGAACACGATAATCATGCATCCCTTTATAAAACAACTGGCTTTTCTCATCCTGGCCCTCGTTTTATTCTCATTTCATACCCATGCCGCAAACATTGTACGACCCTGGCGCTCAACAACTGCGATAGTGCTTTCCGGTGATAGTCTCGAGGTATGGTTCAATGCTGATGAGGGACAGACGGTTACCGGCGTGGTGCTTGCGGGTCCTTACCATTCGGTGAATTGCACATTCGCACTCACCTCCGGTGATTGGGAATATGATCCCTTATCCGGAAACAGGTTCAATAACAGGATCAGCGTGGAGGTACCATCGGACGCCCCGGCGGATCGCTATAACCTGGTCTTGAAAACCACATCGGATGATGTCATTTCCCATGGTGGCGTAAAAGTCCTGAAAGCGTACAAGGAGAATTACTACATCATGCACATGTCGGATGGACATCTCTACCAGTATAATTATGACACCTATACACTCCTGGCCCGGAAAACAGCAATGATCGAAATGGCAAATATCATGGACTGCCAGCTGATTATCGAGACGGGGGACAATATGTACAATGTCAGAAATCACCCCGAGCGGGAAGTAATGTATTTCCGGGGGAACGATGCGGAAGGGATAAAAGGCATGGCGGATGCCTCGGCTGCTACATTCCTGGTGCCGGGCGATCATGATGCCTACAAATCAAATGACTGGCCGCAGGCTTCGGTGCAGGTAAATTCAGATTTCTTCAATGATTACTGGGGAATGCAGAATTCAAATTTCACCTACGGCAACGGCCGCTTTATGATGCTGAATAACGCCTGGGCCGTCTCTGAAACAAGTGGTGGTGATCATCAATACCAGGCCGATGAAGCCGTGGCGTGGTTGAATGGCGATGGGGCAGGAGGAAACTTCCTTGTCTCAGCGGGACATTGCTACAATAAACTGCATGAGTTTATTGATGATGCGCAC
>CAZPTO010000366.1:0-4126 GCA_964589155.1 uncultured Bacteroidaceae bacterium
AATAATATTTATTCATTGAGCCAAGCGCATAAGGCCGCTACCAGCATAATATTGATGATCATTCTTCACGCACAATCGAAGCACCCAGCCTGTTCAGCCGTTCGTCGATCCGTTCGTACCCGCGGTCGATCTGCTCGATATTGTGAATGATGCTGGTCCCCTCGGCGCTCATGGCGGCGATCAGCAGTGCCACGCCGGCACGTATGTCCGGTGAGCTCATGGTGGTCCCGCGCAGTTGCATGGCATTGTCCAGCCCGATCACGGTCGCACGGTGCGGGTCACACAATATGATCTGCGCGCCCATGTCGATCAGCTTGTCGACAAAGAACAACCGGCTCTCGAACATCTTCTGGTGGATCAGCACGCTTCCCCGCGCCTGGGTGGCGGTTACGAGAATCACACTCAACAGGTCTGGTGTCAGTCCCGGCCAGGGCGCATCGGCGATGGTCATGATGGCTCCGTCGATGAAGGTCTCAATTTGATAATGATCCATTGGCGGAACATACAAATCCTCTCCCCTTCGTTCCAGCTGGATGCCTAACCGTTTAAACGACCCCGGGATGATCCCCAGTTCATCGTAGGCCACATCTTTGATCAGCAAATCTGAACGCGTCATGGCGGCCATGCCAATGAAACTGCCGATCTCGATCATATCCGGAAGGATCCGGTGGTTGGTTCCTCCCAGCTGCTCCACGCCGTGGATGGTCAGCAGGTTGGAGGCGATGCCTTCGATCTTCGCCCCCATGCGTACCAGCATTTTACAGAGCTGCTGGATATAGGGTTCACATGCAGCGTTGTAGATGGTGGTGGTGCCTTTTGACATGACGGCGGCCATGATGATATTGGCTGTTCCGGTGACCGATGCCTCGTCGAGCAGCATCTTTGTGCCCTGCAGGTTCGGGGCTTCCACCTCGAAGCAGGAGCGTTTTGCGTTGAACTCAAATGTAGCCCCCAGCATCTGGAAACCAATGAAGTGGGTATCCAGCCTGCGCCGGCCGATCTTGTCACCGCCCGGTTTGGGAATAAAGGCCTTTCCAAATCTTGCCAGCAAGGGTCCCACCAGCATCACGGAGCCGCGCAGCTCGGTGGATTTGGTATAAAAGGCATCCGAACGCAGGTAGTCCAGGTTCACCTGGTCCGCCTGGAAACTATAGCTTTTATCATCCAGCTGCTTTACCTTCACACCCAATTCTTCCAAAAGCTCAATCAGCTTCAGGACATCCCTGATCGCAGGTATATTTTCAACAGTGATTTTTTCTGGAGTGAGGAGCACTGCACAGAGGATCTGGAGTGCTTCGTTCTTGGCTCCCTGGGGAATGATCTCCCCGGAAAGTCGCTTTCCTCCTTCAATAATGAATTTGCTCATAGCAGGTGTGGCTATCTCTTTTTCCCTCCACCTTTTTTCTTCCTGACATTTTTAGCAAGAATATCGCGCGTTTCGGGAAGTACAAGGTTGGGGTCCAGTTCAAGACGATTCTTTGACAATGTAACCAGGTCCTCCAGTATCTCCCTGTCATTCACCGCTTCACGGTTCCAGGTGAGGTAGGACTTCTTCATATGATACGCGATCATCTTTACCAGGTCCTGCTTCTCTTCACCATCTTCCATCTCCACAGCCTTATCGATCATCAGCACGATGGAATGACCATAATGTTTGAAACGGATGTTTTTTTGATTGTAGGGAATTTTCTTCGGTTTCTCTGCCAGCAGCTCCGGTGTGGGTGTTTCATAAGGCGAATCAATATCCAGCTTGAAATCACTGATGATGGCCAGGTGGTCCCAGAGTTTATGCTTGAAATCTGCCACATCCCGGAGGTGTGGATTCAGGTTACCCATTACAGCGATCACGGTGCGGGCGGCTTTATTGCGTTCTTCCCGGTCCTCGATTGTAAGCAGGTGTTCAACCATTTTCTGAATGTTGCGGCCGTATTCCGGCAGGACCAGGTGGGCCCGGCGGGTATTATAATCGTATTCCATTAAATTTATTTATGCTACAAAAGTAATCCTTTTTATCCTGATAGTAAAAAAATTAGACAAACTATATTCAATCCGGCACCATAACCCGGGCATACAGCAATTCATTCCGGTATATAACCATGTAATTGATCTGCCACTCGAATGTGGACCTGCCATCACTTGCAAGCGCATACAGGGTTGATGCTTTTTGCATCTGTTGCGAGAATGTGATCCGGAAATATAGTCCACGAAACATCCGCATCAGTAGAAAACCATTATGCGAATATATACCGCTCCGCTAATCCAGGATCTTCAGTTTGGCAAATTTCAGCAGGAGCTGCTTATTACCAATCGGAAACTTTACCGTCGCCTTGGTATTGGGTGCACTGCCTTCCATCTGTATCACTTCACCGATACCGAATCGCGGGTGCTCCACTTTCATGCCCACCTCCACATTATCCAGGGTTGCAGGGGTTCCTGCAGATGAGGCCGCCTTCTCCATCCGCAGCAATTGTTTATCACCCACCGTCTCGCGTGAACGTTTCTGAAGCGTGGGGTATTTTCTTTCAGGTTGCCGTGGACGGGTACGCTGATATGCTTCTTCTTCCTTGTCACCGAGCGTTGGGATGACCGGGTAGAAATCGTGCGGCAATTCGATATAATCCTTGTGGATCTCCTTGATGAACCGGCTGGGCGTGGTGATCGTCTCCAGTCCCCACCGATAGCGTTTCCCAGCAAAGGTGATGGTGGCCGATCGTTCAGAACGTGTCAGCGCCACGTAGAACAGGCGGCGCTCCTCCTCCAGTCCTTTCAGATCGCCCGTGTTCATCGATGAAGGGAACAGCTCTTCTTCCAAACCGGCAATGAATACATGTTTAAACTCCAGTCCCTTGGAAGCATGTACGGTCATGACACTCACCTTGTTCAGGTCCTCGTCCGATTCATTGTCCTGGTCGGTGAGCAGCGTTACATCCTGCAGATAGGTGGCCAGGGTCAGCTCCTCCTCGGATTCCATGTTATCGGTATAATCCTTGATCCCGTTCAGCAGCTGCTCGGTATTTTCATACCGGCTCACCGCCTCCGGTGTTTTCTCTGAACGCAGGTCGGCCATGATCCCTGTTTTATTCGCAATGGTATAGGCCAGGTCGAATGCTTCCATCTCGGTGAGTTTCGACATGAATTCTTTGATCATGGTTGTGAAAGCATTCAGCTTCTTCACTGCCCCCTGGTTGAGCCCCAGGTTCACCTGCCCGAGGTGGGTCAGCACCTGCCAAATAGAAGTGTCGAGTTTTTCCGCATACGCCATCACCTTGTCCACGGTGGTTTTCCCGATGCCCCGGAGCGGATAATTGATGATCCGCTTCAGGGATTCATTATCGTTGGGATTGACCACCACACGAAAATAAGCCAGCAGGTCCTTGATCTCCTTACGCTGGTAGAACGAGACTGATCCGTATACCTTATAGGGAATGTTGATCTTCCGCAGGCTCTCCTCGAAGATCCGCGACTGCGCGTTCGTCCGGTAGAGGATCGCGAAATGTTTATAATCGAGCTGCTCATTGAACCGTAGTTCCGAGATGGCATTTGCCACAGCAAACCCCTCTTCGCGGTCATCGCGCAGCTTCAGTACCCGCACCCGCTGACCCTCTTCCCCGTCGGAAAACACTTTCTTCTCGATCTGATCCTTGTTCTTGTCGATGATGCTGTTGGCAGCGTTCACGATCATCTTTGTGGACCTGTAATTTTGTTCAAGTTTGAACAGCTGGTATTCCGGATAGTCCTTCCGGAAATTAAGAATGTTTTCAATACGCGCACCCCGGAAGGAATAGATACTCTGGGCATCGTCACCCACCACACAGATATTTTTGTGCAAGGCCGAAAGCTGCTTGATGATCAGGTACTGTGAATAATTGGTATCCTGGTATTCATCCACCAGGATATAGTCGAATGCATTGCGGTATTTGTCCAGCACCGCCGGGTGGTCGCGGAACAGCAGGTTGATCTGCAGCAACAGGTCGTCGAAATCCATCGCCCCGAATTTCTTGCAACGTTTTACATACTGGCTGTAGATCTCCCCCAGCTGCGGCCGGCGTGTTGCCATGTCCTTGGTCCGGATCTCGTTGTTGCCCAGGTACACATCCGGCGTGATCAGGTTGTTCTTTGCTGAAGA